>NZ_RZOF01000701.1:0-515 GCF_003998955.1 Mesorhizobium sp. M4B.F.Ca.ET.017.02.2.1
GCGGGGCCGCGCCCCCCTCGGCCCTCCCGCCCACCCCCCCCACAAGGGGGGAGATGGGCAGCTTCACCCCCCCCCCCGACCCCGCCCGCCACAGCATAGGAGCCAGCGCTGCGCCCATCCGGCAGCCGCACCACGACCGTGACGATCGACCCATAAGCGCCGCGCCAGACGCTGTGGAAGCCCTGATGCGTGGCGGCGGGCACGGAGACGCGGCCGGTGTAGCGGTTGCCGTCCCGCCGCATCGCCATCGGCTCGCCGTTGACGTGAACCTTGACGTTTGCCCCATCGGCAGCGCCGGCATCCAGCGTGACGACGATCTCGGCGGTGTCGCCGGCAGGAATGGTCTCGGCGGTGAGCGGGATGGCGAGTGGCGTGTCGCCGGACCGTGCTGGAATGACGCCGCCACCCGCAAACACATCGTCCGCCAACGCCGGCGTACGTGGCGCGGTGGTGCGGCGCCTCGTGGCGCGCTCGTAGTCGCCGGCCATCGAGAGCAGCGCCACATCCTCATAGGC
>NZ_RZOF01000702.1:0-505 GCF_003998955.1 Mesorhizobium sp. M4B.F.Ca.ET.017.02.2.1
TTGCCGAACGGATAGCCAGACATGGCGGCGCCGGCCTGTTCATCGACTACGGCCATCTTCAGCACGGCATCGGCGACACGCTGCAGGCCTTGCGCAAGCACGATCACGACAATGTGCTGGCCAATCCCGGCGAGGCCGATCTGACCGCGCATGTCGATTTCGCTGCCCTCGCCGCCGTGGTCCGAGCCCACGGGCTCGATGTCCAGATGACGACGCAAGGCGACTTTCTGCTCGGCCTGGGCCTGCTCGCGCGCGCCGGCCAGCTTGGCGCCAAGGCCGATGACAGCGTGCGGCAGGCCATTTCCGACGCGGTCGAGCGTTTGGCCGGACCGGATACGATGGGCGAGCTCTTCAAGGTATTGAAAATCCAGCCGAAAGTGGGCACGTCCTGATCCGCCGACGAGGCCCGGTCGGCATCGGACGCACGCCGCCTGTTCGAGCCTCGTTCCGAACTTCGCCTTGACGAAATCCTCGGCGCGGACAACAAACCCATCCATGCTTGATC
>NZ_RZOF01000703.1:0-504 GCF_003998955.1 Mesorhizobium sp. M4B.F.Ca.ET.017.02.2.1
CAGTAGGCTCAGCGCGATGAACGGGATGCCGATGCCGAAGGCCGAGCGGATGCCCCAATGGTCGGAGACGAAGCCGAGCAGCGGCGGGCCGAGCAGGAAGGCGACGAAGGAGATCTGCGACAGCGCCGCGACATTTATTGCCGCGGAGCGGTCCGTGCGCTGCGCGGCGGCCGAGATCGCCAGCGGAAAGATGGCGCTGGTGCCGATGCCCAGAAGCGCAAAGCCCAGCAACGAGAAAAAAGGCGCGGGCGACAGGAAGACCAAAAGCACGCCCGCGGCCATTGTCGCCAGCAGTACGCGCGCCACGCCGCTCGGCGAGTGGCGATCGACGAAGCTGTCGGCGAAGAAGCGCGTGGTCGCTTGCGAGAACGCGAACAGCGCCACGGTGAAGCCGGCGACGAAGGGGCCGGTGTCGAACACGGTGCGCATGTAGATCGCCGACCAGTCGATGCTGGCGCCTTCCAGCAGCATCGCCGACAGCGTCACCGCGACCAGGACCAGGAT
>NZ_RZOF01000704.1:0-489 GCF_003998955.1 Mesorhizobium sp. M4B.F.Ca.ET.017.02.2.1
CAACAGCGCTCCAGACAGACAGGCAGGCAGGCAGGCAAATTTGGTCCTCATCCGAGTCGGCGTGCAAAAACCCTCGACGAGAGGCGACAAAGCCATAGCACGCTATTCGACTTGACGCCATTGTACCGGTCGGTACAATATCTCGTCGAAATTGCCCAATGGAACACCGCCATGAGCCGTCCGCCGCTGCCGCCCTTTACCGCCGAAACCGCCGCACAGAAGGCGCGCATGGCCGAAGACGCCTGGAACAGCCGCGACCCCGAACGGGTCTCGCTCGCCTATACTGAGGACAGTACCTGGCGCAATCGCGCCGAGTTTGTTTCAGGCCGCAGCGAGATCGTCGGTTTCCTCACCCGCAAATGGGCGCGCGAACTCGACTATAGGCTGATCAAGGAGGTCTGGACCTGGAACGAGAACCGCATTGCGGTGCGCTTTGCCTATGAATGGCGCGACGACAGCGGCCACTGGTTCCGCTCCTACGGCAATGAG
>NZ_RZOF01000705.1:0-400 GCF_003998955.1 Mesorhizobium sp. M4B.F.Ca.ET.017.02.2.1
GCCAAAGGTCCGCGAGACGCCTTCGATGACAAGCTTGCTCACGCCAGGCTCCATGGATAGAGCCGGCGGTTGAGCGCCTTGAAGGCGAAGTCGGACAAAAGCCCGATCAGGCCGATGACGATGATGCCGAAGATGATCTGTCCGGTCGCCAGCCGCGACTGGCTGTTGATGATCATGTAGCCGATGCCCGATGACGAGCCGATCAGCTCGGCGACGATGACATAGGTCCATGCCCAACCCAGCACGAGCCGCAGCGTCTCGGCGATCTCGGGCGCGTTGGCCGGCATGATTACGCGCTTGACGATGCCGTTGTCGGTCGCGCCCAGCGTATAGGCCGCCTCGACCAGGTCGCGCCTTGTGCTGCCGACCCTGACCGCGACGATCAGGATGATCTGGAAGA
>NZ_RZOF01000706.1:0-472 GCF_003998955.1 Mesorhizobium sp. M4B.F.Ca.ET.017.02.2.1
CTAACGCCCCGCTCTTTACTGCGGCAAGGTGGGCAAACCGCGGCCGGCGTTCGTCAGTCCCACACGAGCAGCAGCTTGCGCCAGAAGGCATTGGACGGCATCGACTTGGAGCCGCGCGGCAGGCGGATGGCCAGATAGATCGTCAGCCATTTGCGATCTATCTCGCGGATCGAGACTTTCAAGTCTTGCAGCTCGAAAGGTCTCGAAACCCGTGTCCATCCGGAGAAGGCGAGGGCGCCGGTCGGGGCATCGCCTTTCCAGGAGAGCTTTTCCTCCGGCTTGCCCAGCGCCATGGCGAACTCGAAAGGAGACGCCTCCTCATGAGCGATCTCTACCGTTGCCACGACGCTTCTGGCAAAGGCCGGGAAGGCTGAATTGAGCGCGGCGACGACCGGGCCATGCGTGTTCGGCCGCAGGAATATGCCGCCACTGTCGCCGGCGACGAGCAGCGTCGGCAGGTCGGAGGGATGGT
>NZ_RZOF01000707.1:0-467 GCF_003998955.1 Mesorhizobium sp. M4B.F.Ca.ET.017.02.2.1
CTTCGGGATCGCTCGCCGGCCCCAGGCCCGCCGGCAGCGTCGGCAGGAACTGCCGCATCAGCGTTTCTGGGATGTCGACGCCGGTAAGCACCTCGCGCAGGCGGCCGACGGCGACGCTGGCCGCGGGATTGCTCCAATAGTAGCGGATGCGATCGCTGTAGCTGTAGTGACGCTGCAGATAGAGGCTGGTCTCGCCGCCATGATAATGGCTGCGCCAATGGCCGGGCGCCGCCAGCATCACCCGCTCCATCGTGCGGGCAAGCGAGCGGTCGCCATAGCCGGGGACCATTTCAGCGGCGATCAGGTCGAGCCCGTAGAGCGCCTCGCGCAAGGCGAAGGTCAGGCCCGGGCCGACCTTGAGGATCGGAAAGCCGTTGGCGACCAGCGCCGCCAGTGCCGCGCGGCTCTGGTAGTCGGTGGAGTGCGCCTCGTAGACGAGCGACGGCTGTTCATCGAGCAGTGCGGTC
>NZ_RZOF01000708.1:0-466 GCF_003998955.1 Mesorhizobium sp. M4B.F.Ca.ET.017.02.2.1
CAGGTTGCCGGCAACGATGCCGTCGGCGCCATTGTCCTCGGTGACGTCGTCGGTCGAGACGCCGCCGATCACCGCGCTGTCGTTGGTGCCATGGATGGTGACGGTGACGAGCTGGCTGTCGCTGCCGTCGGAGGAGACGGCGGTGAAGCTGTCGGTGATGGTGTCGCCGGCGCCGAGCTGCTGGATGGCGGCCTGGGTGTTGTCGGCGGTGTAGGTCCAGCTGCCGTCGGCGGCGAGGGTGAAGGTGCCATAGCCGTTGCTGCCGGCGGTGGCGGCCTGGGTGGTGAAATTGGCCTCGCCGGCGTCAACGTCGGTGATGGTCAGCAGTCCGTCGGCTGTCAGGTTGCCGGCAACGATGCCGTCGGCGCCATTGTCCTCGGTGACGTCGTCGGTCGAGACGCCGCCGATCACCGCGCTGTCGTTGGTGCCATGGATGGTGACGGTGACGAGCTGGCTGTCGCTGCCG
>NZ_RZOF01000709.1:0-460 GCF_003998955.1 Mesorhizobium sp. M4B.F.Ca.ET.017.02.2.1
CTTGGGATATGTCTTTGGCGATGCTGATTTGACGCCGGCGCAACGGAGGTCCGTCGAGCCACAGCTGCGCAGGATTGCTGAGATCTACGGCGAACGCGATCATCTCATGGACGAGATAGCTGTATATCTGCGGTCGATCGGACGCCATGTCGAGGTTGAGCCGAAGACAGGTGTTTCCTGATGGCCGCGATCGATCGCGTTCCGTAGTCGCCATTTCTATTGGGTAACGAGCAGCCGTCTTCCAACCTCTGAAACAAAAAAGAGGTGACCCCCAAAGGCCGCTCTCGAGACCGCAAGTCTGAGCCGCTAACGCATTGCGATAACCAGGCTGTCCGAACTGGGCGTCGATGCCTTCCTCGACCAGGTCGCGGTAGGCGGCGATCTCATCTACCGCATGCATAGCCAAGCCAGAGAAGTTTTCGGCAGCGGAATTCTCGGTCGCTTCCCCTTTTATGACTAG
>NZ_RZOF01000070.1:0-21452 GCF_003998955.1 Mesorhizobium sp. M4B.F.Ca.ET.017.02.2.1
CCGCCAATCAGCCTGCCGCGGGCAGCGATTTCGACATCGACCTCGAGAAGGAGCTGATGGGCGAGTTCGGCGCCGAGGAAAGTGCCGCCGTCGCGCAGCCTTCTGGACAGGCACCTGCGGCTTTACCGGCTGGCGCGGGTCGAAACCCATGATCCTGGTCAGCTCCGCAAACGGATCGTCGTCAGCGATGTCGTTGTGATCGGCTACTTTCAGCGGGGTTCTGTCTGCCATTATTGTTCCCGAACTCGCACACAGTCGGACGCCATGGACGTCGCGCAGGGTTGGCCCTTACCAGCGCAATGTGGGCAAAAGGTGACAGGCTTTTTAGTCAAACCTAACGCATCTCGGTGGGCGCTTCGGCCCCAATCAGCGTCAGGCCGGACGTCAAAACGTCCGAAACAGCCTGCACCAGCCCCAGTCTGGCATACGTCAATTGTCGGTCGTTAACCTTAACAAAACGTAAGTCAGGATTATCCGTCCCCCGGTTCCAGTGCCCATGGAAGCTGGAAGCCAGATCGTAGAGGTAGAATGCCAGCCTGTGCGGCTCCAATGCAAGGGCCGCGGACTCAATCAGCCTTGGATATTCAGCCAGCTTCCGGATCAGGCCGATTTCGCCCTCGTCGGAGAGCGAAGCCACCGACGCCGTCAGCCGATTGCGGTCGAAATTGGCCTCGCCCAACTGCTCGCTCGCCTGCCGGAACACCGAGTGGCAGCGCGCCGAGGCGTATTGCACGTAGAACACCGGATTGTCCTTCGACTGCTCGGTCACCTTGGCGAAGTCGAAATCGAGCGGCGCGTCGTTCTTGCGGTAAAGCATCATGAAGCGGATCGGGTCGCGGCCAACCTCTTCGACGACCTCGCGCAGCGTGACGAAATCGCCGGACCGTTTCGACATGCGGACCGGCTCGCCGTCGCGGAACAGCTTGACCAACTGGCAGAGCAGGACGGTGAGCTTCACCTCGTCGCCCGCGACCGCGCGCGCCAGCGCCTCAAGCCGCTTGACGTAGCCGCCATGGTCGGCTCCCAGGACATAGATCAGGTCGACGAAGCCGCGGTCGACCTTGTCCTTGAGATAGGCGACATCAGCGGCGAAATAGGTGAAGGAGCCGTCCGACTTGACCAGCGCCCGGTCCATGTCGTCGCCGACGGCGGTCGAGCGGAACAAGGTCTGCTCGCGATCTTCCCAGTCGTCCGGCTTCTCGCCCTTGGGCGGCGGCAGCTTGCCCTTGTAGATATGCCCCTTCAGCGTCAGGTCGGCGATTGCCGAGCGGATCTTCCTGGCATTGTCGGCATGCAGCGTGCGCTCGGAGAAGAACACGTCGTGGTGCACGTTGAGCAGCGCCAGATCCTCGCGGATCATCGCCATCATGGCATCGATGGTGCGGTTCTTGACGATGGCGAGCGCCTCGTCTTCCGGCATCTGCAAAAGCTTGCCGCCAAACTCCTTTACCAGCGCCTGGCCGACCGGAATGAGATAGTCGCCCGGATAGAGCCCGGCCGGTATCTCGCCGATCGCCTCGCCGAGCGCCTCGCGGTAGCGGAGCAAAGCCGAGCGGCCGAGCACGTCGATCTGCGAGCCGGCGTCGTTGATGACATATTCCTTGGTCACGTCGTAGCCGGCGAAGGCCATCAGATTGGCGAGCGTGTCGCCCACCACCGCGCCCCGGCAATGGCCGACATGCATCGGGCCGGTCGGGTTGGCCGAAACATATTCGACATTGGCCTTGCGGCCGCCGCCGATGGTCGAGCGGCCATAGTTGCGGCCCTCGCCGAGCAGCGCCGCCAGGTGCGCCTGCCAGAACCCGTCATGCAGCCTGAGATTGACGAAGCCCGGACCGGCGACATCGGCCGCCGCGACGTCGGCGTCGCCACGCAACGCCTCGGCCAGCCTTTCGGCAAGCGCGCGCGGGTTCTGCCCGGTCGGCTTGGCAAGCACCATCGCGGCGTTGGTGGCGAGATCGCCATGGCTGGCATCGCGCGGTGGCTCGACGGCGATGCGCGACAGGTCGAGCGGCGCGCCGTCCTTGTCTTTCAGGTCAAGCGCTTCTACGGCTTTTATGACTCGCGCGTTGAAATCGGCGAAGATGTTCATTGGGTCTGGCTCTGGCGGCTGTGCTAGGGAATCCGGCTCGTTGGCCGGCAAAATCGCGCTCGCCCTAGCTCAAATCGGGCGTGTGGTCAAACAAGCGACGGTGTTCCTTCAGGGCGTAGGTATCGGTCATGCCCGCCAGGAAATCGGCGACGCTGCGCGCCTTGATGCGATCCTGCGCCCTATCGAGGCCTTCGCGCCAGCCGTCGGGCATGGCGCGCGGATCGGCGAAATAGGCATCGAACAGATCCCTGACGATCCCTTCGGCGTCGGCACGCACGCGCATGACCTCGCTGTGCCGGTAAAGATGCTTGTAGAGGAAGGCCTTCAATTCCTTCTCGGTCGCGGCCATGCCGGCGGAGAAGGTCACCATCGTCTCGCCCGCCGCCCGCACGTCGTCGGCGCTTGCCGGCTTCAGGCGCTCGAGATTGGCGTGGGTGGAGGCAATCACGTCCTCGACCATCATGGTGATCTGGCGGCGCATCAGTTCATGGCCGGTGCGCACGGCGTCGAGCGCCGGATAGCGCTCCCGCACGCTCGCCAGGATCGAGCCCGGCAAGGTGACGTCCTCCAGCATGTCCAGCGTCAGGAAGCCCGACCGCAGACCGTCATCGATGTCATGGGTGTTGTAGGCGATATCGTCGGCGATCGCCGCGCACTGCGCCTCGATGCCGGCAAACCGGTCGAGTTCGAGATCATGCAGCTCCGAATAGTCGCGGATCGCCTGCGGCACCGGGCCCTTCAGCCCCTGCCCTTTGGCATCCGTCAGCGGCCCATTGTGCTTGACCAGCCCCTCCAGCGTTTCCCAGGTGAGGTTCAGCCCGTCGAACTCGGCATAACGCCGCTCAAGCCGCGTCACCACGCGCAGCGACTGCGCATTGTGGTCGAAGCCACCCCAGGCAGCCATCTTCTCATTCAACGCCTCCTCGCCGGTATGGCCGAAGGGCGTGTGGCCGAAGTCGTGCACCAGGGCCACGGCTTCGGCCAGATCCTCGTCGCCGCGCAGCGCCCGCGCCAGAGCGCGCGCAATCTGCGCAACCTCGATCGAATGCGTCAGCCTGGTGCGGTAGTGGTCGCCCTCATGCGCGACGAACACCTGCGTCTTGTGCTTCAGGCGGCGGAAGGCAGTCGAATGGATGATGCGGTCGCGATCGCGCTGGAACGGCGTACGGGTCGGGCTTTCGGCCTCCTCGAACAGCCGCCCGCGCGAGCGCGCGGGATCGCTGGCATAGGCGGCGCGCGGCCGGTAGCCGAACCCTATGTCGCCGAGAGCATCCTTGCCCTGCCGCTCGTCCATTCACCCACCAGTTGACTTGGCCCCGCCCGCTTCATACCTATCATATGAAACCGAAAGCAAGGTGACGCCATGGGCGCCGATGCCAAGACTGCCATGAAGGTCGAGATGACCGACGCCGCCGCCAAGCGGATCGCCAGGATCGTGTCCGGCGAGCCAGGCAAGACGGCGCTGCGCGTCTCGGTCGAAGGCGGCGGCTGCTCCGGCTTTTCCTACAAGTTCGACCTCGTCGACACACGCAACGACGACGACGTCGCCATCGAGAAGGACGGCGCCACCGTGCTGATCGACGACCTGTCGCTGGTCTATATGGGCGGCTCGGTGATCGACTTCGTCGACGACCTGATGGGCCAGTCGTTCCAGATCAGGAATCCGAACGCCGTCGCCTCCTGCGGCTGCGGCACCAGTTTTTCTGTTTAGCTGAAATCGGATGCCTGCCGTCGGGGCGGTTCGTCAGGTCGCGCTCTCGGCCGGCCGCGATCTCGACATCACGCTCGCCTTCTGGCGTGACGTGCTCGGCATGGGCGTGCATGCGCGCTACGATCCGCCGGGCATCGCCTTCATCATGGCCGGCGACGTGCGCCTGTTCTTCACCGATGGCGTGCCGGCGGGCATCGTCTATCTCGACATTACCGGCCTCGAAGCCTTCCATGCGCAGGCGAAGGCCGCGGGCATTCCCTTCACCGCGCCGCCGGCACTAGTCCATCGCGACACCGAAGGCCAGTTCGGTCCGGCGGGGGAAAGCGAGTGGATGGCCTTCCTAAAGGACCCGGCAGGCAATACGATCGGCCTCGTCGAACGCCTCCCGTCCGAAGATCCCAAGGGCAATCCATGAAAATCGTCACCTGGAACATCAACGGCGTTCGCGCCCGCATCGGCAACCTCACCCACTGGCTGACCGAAAGCGCGCCCGACATCGTCTGCCTGCAGGAGATCAAATCGGTCGACGAACAGTTCCCGCGCGCCGAGGTCGAGGCGCTCGGCTACAATGTCGAGACCCATGGCCAGAAGGGCTTCAACGGCGTCGCCCTCCTGTCGAAACTGCGCTTCGATGAAGTTATCAAGGGCTTGCCCGGTGATGACGAGGACGAGCAGGCGCGCTTCATCGAGGGCGTGTTCTCGACCGACAGGGGCGCGCTGCGCGTCGCCTCGCTCTATCTGCCGAACGGCAATCCGATCGACGACGAGAAGAAGTTCTCCTACAAGCTGTCGTGGATGGCGCGGCTGGAGAGGTGGGCGCAGGAGCGGCTGCGGCTCGAAGAGGCGCTGGTGCTGGCCGGCGACTACAACGTCATCCCCGAAGCCGCCGACGCCCGGTTCCCGGAGAACTGGCTGCGCGACGCGCTGTTCCAGCCGCAGACGCGGCAGGCCTTCCGCCGGCTGAAGAACCTCGGCTTCACCGAAGCGGTGCGCGCCGTCACCGATTCGTCCGATGTCTACACGTTCTGGGACTATCAGGCCGGCGCCTGGCAGAAGAACAACGGCATCCGCATCGACCACCTGCTTTTGTCGCCCGAAGCCGCCAACCGTTTTTCCTCGGCCTCGGTCGAAAAGCATGTCCGCGCCTGGGAGAAGCCATCCGACCACGTGCCGGTGGCGATCGAGCTGGCGCTGCAGCCCGCCTGAGGGCTACTCACGCAAATCTCCGCAAAACCCTGATATCGCCACAAATTGCGCGTTTGATGCGACTTGCTGCGGGGGTTCGATGGCGATCCGGTTTGTTCTTTGCTCGGCTGGCCTTGTGTTGGCGTTGATCGCGCCGGCACCGGTGCTTGCCGCCCAGGCATGCCTTGCCAACGGCAAATCGTTCAAGATTGGTGAGACCGCCTGCCTGACGATTGCCGGCGAAAGCCACCTTGCCCGCTGCGACATGGTGCTCAACAACACCTCGTGGACCAAGATCCATGACGACTGCCCGGGCACGACCCCGCCGGTCATGACCACGCCGATCTCGACGCCCGCGCCAAGCATGGTGCCGACGGAACCGACCGAGAACTGATTTACCTGGAGTGACTTGGCAGCGGCGCGGCTTACTGGTCGCCGCCGCCCTTCGTCAGGATGTCGTCGGCGAGCGAGATGGCCGTGCGGCGGTCGGCTTCGCCGGCGGCGGCGAAGGCCTCTTCCTGCATGCTGCGGATCCACGGCTGGTCGGCCGGTGCGGCACGTTCGAGTGCGGCCGTCATCATCGCCAGGCCGCGCACCACCTTGCCGCTCTGGAACAGGAGGTTGCCGAGCGTCGCCTGCGCGCCGGCATGGCCCTTCTCGGCCGCCAGTTGGAGCCAGCGCCCGGCCTGCTTGACGCTTGCCTTGACGCCGCCCTCGCCCTTCAGGAACATCTGCCCGATCTCGAACTGGGCGTTCGGATTGCGGTAGTTGGCGGCGGCGCGCATGTAGTATTCCTGCGCGGCCACCTCGTTCTCGGTGACCGGGCTGCCGGGTATACCCTTGCGCAGATAGTCGCCGAGCGCCACCAGCGCGTCGGAGACATAGCTCTCCTCCGGCGATCCCGGCTCGACGTCCTGATCGACGATCTCCGAAAAGAACTTGAAGGCCGCGTAGTCGTCGCGCGCCACGCCGTCGCCTTCGGCATACATGCGCGCAAGCTTCCAGGTAGCGCCGATCTGGCCGTTCTCGGCGGCATATTTGTAGGCCTCGACCGCCTGGTCCTTGTGGCCGTTCTTGTAGGCGGAAAAGCCGAACTGGAACACCGCCCACGGGCTGGATTGGGGCTTCACGCCGGTCTTGTCGTCGAACACCTTGTCGTCGAAGGCCACGGCCTGGCCCACGGCGCCGAAGGTCGCGCCAAAAGTGGCGAACACGACCAGTGCCGAAAAGACAGACGACCTCAACACCTCAGATATCCGCATAGCAATGTGTTTCTTTCGCACCGCCCGGATGCGTCACCGCGCCGTCGCGGGCCGATCCGACCGTCTGCGCATATTTCCAGATCGCGCCCGACTGATAGTCGGTCTTGCGCGCCTTCCACGTCTTCTTCCTCGCCGCCAGTTCGGCGTCGGACAGCGCCACCTCGATCGTGCCGTTGACCGCATCGATCGAGATCACGTCACCGTCCCTGATGAGCCCGATCGGGCCGCCGACAGCCGCCTCCGGCCCGACATGGCCGATGCAGAAGCCGCGCGTCGCGCCTGAGAACCGTCCGTCGGTGATCAGCGCCACCTTGCCGCCCATGCCCTGGCCGTAGAGAGCCGCCGTCGTCGACAGCATTTCCCGCATGCCCGGACCGCCGCGCGGACCCTCGTAGCGGATGACGAGAACCTCGCCTTCCTTGTAATTGCGCTGCGTGACCGCTTCGAAGCACTCCTCTTCCGAATCGAAGCAACGCGCCGGACCCGAGAATTTCAGTTCCGACATGCCCGCGACCTTCACGATCGCGCCTTCGGGGGCAAGGTTGCCCTTCAAACCCACCACACCGCCTGTCTTGGTGATTGGCCGGTTGGCGGGACGGACCACATCCTGGCTGTCATTCCAGGCAACATGCTGCATGTTTTCGGCCAAAGTACGGCCGGTCACCGTCATGCAATCGCCGTGCAGATAGCCATGGTCGAGCAGCGTCTTCATCAGCAGCGGAATGCCGCCGGCCTCGAACATGTCCTTGGCGACATATTTGCCGCCGGGCTTGAGATCGGCGATGTAAGGCGTCTTCTCGAAGATCGCGGCGACGTCGAAGAGGTCGAACTTGATCCCGGCCTCATGCGCGATCGCCGGCAGGTGCAGCGCGGCATTGGTCGAGCCGCCGGTGGCGGACACCACGGTCGCGGCGTTCTCCAGCGACTTCAGCGTGACGATGTCGCGCGGCCGGATGTTCTTCGCGATCAGCTCCATGACCTTTTCGCCGGAGGCGTAGTTGAAGCGGTCGCGCATCTCGTATGGTGCCGGCGCGCCGCAGGAATAGGGCAGCGCCAGGCCGATCGCCTCGGCGACGGTGGCCATCGTGTTGGCGGTGAACTGGGCGCCGCACGAGCCGGCCGACGGACAGGCCGCCTGTTCGATCTCGAGCAGTTCGGCGTCGGAGATCGTGCCGACCGAATGCTGGCCGACCGCCTCGAACACATCCTGCACGGTGATCTGCCGGCCGCGATAGCTGCCGGGAAGGATCGAGCCCCCATAGATGAAGATCGACGGCACGTTGAGGCGCACCATGGCCATCATCATGCCGGGCAGCGACTTGTCGCAGCCGGCAAGACCGACCAGCGCGTCGTAGCAATGGCCGCGCATGGTGAGTTCGACGGAATCGGCGATCACCTCGCGCGACACAAGCGACGATTTCATGCCCTGGTGGCCCATGGCGATGCCGTCGGTGACGGTGATGGTGCAGAACTCGCGCGGCGTGCCGTTGGCGGCGGCGACGCCCTTCTTGACCACCTGCGCCTGGCGCATCAGCGAGATGTTGCAAGGTGCCGCCTCGTTCCAGCAGCTGGCGACGCCGACCAGCGGCTGCGCGATCTCGGCCGCAGACAATCCCATGGCGTAGAGGTACGAGCGATGCGGCGCGCGCGCCGGACCCACGGTCACGTAGCGGCTGGGCAGCTTGGCCTTGGAGATAGCTCTGGCGTCCATACTCGTCCTTGCCGCGGGCGGTGCGGCCTGCCCCATCGCCGAGCCTTTTGGCGCGTGTCCCGAGACCATTTCGAGGTGCGCCGGGTTTATGGCGGGAAATGGGCAATCCCCCTGGCCGGAACTGTAGCGCCGGGGTTGTTCATAAAGTGTTGCTAAAACGTCACAATTGTGAGGGGCGCGGGATGTGCGGCGAATCTGCACCGCGGCGAGATTGGTGCGGTTACGGCGACGCCCGCACGCCTGAGGGCATCAACAAAAAAGGCCGGGCAACGCCCGGCCTTTTTGTGTCCAGTCTGAATGGCTTACCACTTCACCTTAAACGAGGTGGAGAGGGCGGAAACAAGGTCGTTGCCGAAGTCGGCGGTATAGTCGGTGCCGTAGGTGACGCCGTCGCTGCCGACGACCGGATGTATCGACCCGCTGGTGAGCACACCCAACGCGCCACCGAAACGGAGCTCGATGTTCTGGGTCGGCGTGTACGCCACGCCGCCGCTGATAGTCCAGGTGTCGGTCTGGGCGCTGAGGCCGGTGGTGGTACCACGATCCCAGGTAAGAACTGCCGCACCGCTCCACTGATCGTTGAACTTGTGGCCGATACCGCCGGAGACCGTCCATCCGTCCCTGTAGAGCAGATCCAATGACGTCGCGCGAACCACGCTGGTGGTGGTGCAGGCAAACGCGCCCTTCGTCGCAGTCGGGCAGAACGGGATGCTCTGCAATTGGCTCCAGTTCATCCACTTGACGGAGCCGAAGGCGAGCCATCCTGGCGCGATACCAGACTGCAGCTTCAGTTCCACCGAGTCCGGCACTTCAGAGGAGCCATAGACATTGGTTACGGTACCCAGCAGCGGATTTGTCGGATCGATGATGCTGGAAACCTGGGTCAGGTCGAGCGTTCCGGCGAGATTGTCGAGCTTCACCGCCGAATTGTAGACCAGGCTGGCGCGCAGAGCGATTTCCGGAATCTCATAGGCAACACCGGCACGCCATCCCCAGCCATCTCCCTCGAGATCGAGGCGTCCTACGCCCGTGCCCAAGAATGCCGGGAGAGGAGCAACCAACTGCTCCTTGAAGCCCGAAACATCCTCGTGAAATACGCCGCCAAGAACCCGAAACTGACCTTTTCCAAGGTCCATCTTGTACGAGCAGGTTGCGCCCAGCGCTTCGCTCTTTACCTTGGTTATGATATTGCCGTTCGCACCGGCCCAATTGGCGCCGGGATTGCTGAACGCTCCGATCGGTTGGCCGTAGTCGCCGAGGCAATCGACAGGGCCCATGCCGATCTTGATGCCGGCGCTTGGCACCCAATAGCTTTCGGTATCGCGGGCGGAGTTGGGCGCGCCCAACAAATTAAGCGGACCATTTGTCGGGTCGATATCCACCACATTCTTCAGGTCTCGTTGCGGCATCACATAGGTGGCGGAAGCCTCGCCGGTGACCTGCGCTGGATCGAACAGCAGGTCGATGTCGTAACCGCCGCGTTCCAGGCCGCCGGCATGCGCGGAACCGATCGCGGCCAGCGAAAAGCACCCCGCCCCCAGCAGTGCTTTCAAACGCAAATTGATCATGGATGTCCTCCCCGAAATACTAGTGGATCAAGCTAGAACCAATTCGGGTTAACGGCGCAACAATGAATTCGGAAGGCGTACATGTACACCTTGGCCGACCGCCTTTCGGGCTTATCGGCGCATGCCGCCGCCTAGCCGAAAAAATGGCTTTGCCAAGGCAACTCGGCGGAAAAATCTGTGAAACCTGTCACAAAAAGCTCAAAAACAAGGTCTTTCGGGGCCATTTGGCCCCATTGTTACATTATGGCAACAATGGGGCTAAAACTTTCCGTTTACGTCAAAATTAACCCAACGGCATGGCCATTTTCGAGGCAATTGAGCTACCGGAAACCTGCCTCCAAGTAGAGGCGAATCTTGACTTCAGCCGGCGTCGCGGACCCGCGTCAACGCCACCGAAAGCTTCTCCTGCGCCTCGCGGTATTCGGCCAGTTTTTCGCGTTCGGCCTCGACCACTTCTTCCGGCGCATTGGCGACGAATTTCTCGTTCGACAGCTTCTTGTGCAGGCGGGCGATCTCCTCGGTCACCTTGGCCAGTTCCTTCTGCAGCCGCGCCGCTTCCGCCGCGAGGTCGATCAGGCTGCCGAGCGGCAGGCACACCGTCGCCTCGTTGAGCACCATCTGCGCCGAACCCTTCGGCGGCGCGTCGACCAGCGCGATGTCGCCGACGCGCGCCAGCCGCTTGATGGCCTGGGCGTGGCGCTCCAGCCGCTCTTGCGTCGGCGTGTTGGCGCCGATCACCATCAACGGCGCGATCGCCGCCGGCGGCACGTTCATTTCCGAGCGCACCGAGCGGATGCCGGAGACGAGATCGACCAGCCAGTTGATGTCGGCGGCCGCGTCCGCGTCCTCGAAGTCCGGCGACGGCCAGGCGGCGTGGCAAAGCAGCGAAGCGCGCTCCTGGCTCTCGCCGGCGGTCTGCGCCCACAGCTCCTCGGTCATGAACGGCATCATCGGATGCAGGAGCTTGTAGATCTCGTCGAGCACGAAGGCGACGCAGGCGCGGCTCTCGGCCTTGGCCGCCTCGTCCGTGCCCATGAATACAGGCTTCAGGAGTTCCAGGTACCAGTCGCAGAACAGGTTCCAGACGAACCGGTAGGCGGCACCCGCCGCCTCGTTGAAGCGGTATGTGGAAATGCCGTCGGTGATGTCGCGCGCCGCCCGCGTCAGCTCGGTGAGGATCCAGCGGTTGACCGCGAGCTTGGCGTCGTTCAGCCAGAAATCGTCATTGCGGGCCACCTCGTTCATCTCGGCGAAGCGCGTCGCGTTCCAGAGCTTGGTGCCGAAATTGCGGTAGCCGGCGATGCGCGCCGGATCGAGCTTCACGTCGCGCCCCTGCGCGGCCATCACGGCAAGCGTGAAGCGCAGCGCATCGGCGCCGTATTCGTCGATGAGCTCGAGCGGATCGATGACGTTGCCTTTCGACTTCGACATCTTCTGCCCGTTCTTGTCGCGCACCAGCGCATGGACATAGACCGTGTGGAACGGCTCCTCGTCCATGAAGTGCAGGCCCATCATCATCATCCGGGCGACCCAGAAGAAGATGATGTCGAAGCCGGTCACCAGCACGTCGGTCTGGTAGTAGGTCTTGAGCTCCGGCGTCTGGTCCGGCCAGCCCAGCGTCGAGAACGGCCACAGCGCGGAAGAGAACCAGGTGTCGAGCACGTCCTCGTCGCGGGTCAGGATCTCGCCCGGCTTGAAATTCTCCAGCTTGTCCTCGACCCATGCCTTCCACGGCCCCTCCAGCGCCAGGTAGTATTCGATCGCCGCGGCCAGCGCCTCTTCCTCGGTCTTCTCGACGAAGACGCGTCCATCCGGCCCGTACCACGCCGGGATCTGGTGGCCCCACCAGAGCTGGCGCGAGATGCACCAGGGCTGGATGTTTTCCATCCAGTCGAAGTAGGTCTTTTCCCAGTTCTTCGGCACGAAGTTGGTGCGGCCCTCGCGCACCGAGGCGATCGCCGGCTTCGCCAGTTCGATCGTGTTGACATACCACTGGTCGGTCAGGAACGGCTCGATCGGCACGCCGCCGCGGTCGCCATGCGGCACCGTATGGCGATGCGCCTCGATCTTGTCGAGGAAGCCGCCGGCCTCCATCAGCTCGACGATCCTCTTGCGCGCGGCGAAGCGGTCGAGGCCATTGAGCTCGTCCCAGACGGCCTGGCGTTCCGGCGTCACTTCGAGGCCGGCGAGGAAATCCTCATTGTCCTTGAGGGTGATCGCCGCCTCGACGGTGAGGATGTTGATCGCCGGCAGCTTGTGGCGCTTGCCGACCTCGAAGTCGTTGAAGTCGTGCGCCGGCGTGATCTTGACCGCGCCCGAGCCCTTTTCCGGATCGGAATATTCGTCCGCCACGACGGGGATCCTGCGGCCGACGATCGGCAGGATGACGTTCTTGCCGACCAGATGACGGAAGCGTTCGTCGTCCGGGTGCACCGCCACCGCCGTATCGCCAAGCATCGTCTCGGGACGCGTCGTGGCGACCGTGATGAACGTCTTGGGGTCTTCCGGATCGAAGACAGCCCCCTCGACCGGATAGCGGAAGTGCCAGAGATTGCCGTTGACCTCGTGTTGCTCGACCTCCAGGTCGGAGATCGCGGTGAGGAGCTTCGGGTCCCAGTTCACAAGGCGCTTGTCCTTGTAGATCAGCCCTTCCTTGTAGAGCGTCACGAACACTTCCAGCACCGCCCTGGACAGGCCCTCGTCCATGGTGAAGCGCTCTCGGCTCCAGTCGGCCGAGGCGCCGAGCCGCTTCAGCTGATTGAAGATCGCGCCGCCGGATTGGGCCTTCCACTCCCAGACCTTCTCGATGAAGTCCTCGCGCGAAAGATCGCGGCGGTGGATCTGCTTTTCCATCAGCTGGCGCTCGACCACCATCTGCGTGGCGATGCCGGCATGGTCCATGCCCGGTTGCCACAGCACGTTCTTGCCGCGCATGCGCTCGAAGCGCACCAGTATGTCCTGCAGCGTGTTGTTGAGCGCATGGCCCATATGCAGCGAGCCGGTGACGTTCGGCGGCGGGATGACGATAGTGAAGGCCTCCGCCCCCTCCTCCGCGCCCGCGCCGGCGCGGAAGGCATCGGCCTCTTCCCAGATTTTGGCGATCTTCGGCTCGACGGTTTTGGCGTCGTAGGTTTTTTCGAGCATGGGGAGCGGTCCGGGCTGTCGGGATTTGTTGGGTCCGGTGTAAATCGGAAGGCTGTGGGCAAGTCAACCGCAGGCGCGTGGCCGACGGCACTGCTGCTAGATAGTGGCAGGACAGATCAAGGCAACTCCCGGAGCCGAGCAGCGGCGTGGCTCTTGGGTCCCGGACGGCACCCCCCCGTAGCTTGGCCACGCTGCTGTAGGGCGCATCGGCTGTTGCCCGGAGGGGCATTGCCCGCCTACGCCATCTCAACCCCGTAGTGCGCCCATGCCAACGCTCGAACACCACAAGATACGCGATCAAGCCGTTGTTTTCTTGAATACCAGGCGCCAGATTTCATCAGACGCTGCGGACGGAGCCATGGGGTGCCCGCACGTTCATCGTCAGCGATCCCGACGGCAACCTGATCTGCTTCGCCACCGGCTGAGCAACGGCAAAAAAGCGCCGCCCGAAGGCGGCGCTTTCATTTTGTTTGACCTGATCTACGAAAGCTACTGCGCGCCGCGCGCCACGCGCTCAATTTCCTCGCGCACCAGGCGCTCGACCAGCGTCGGCAGGTTGTTGTCCAGCCAATCCTGCAGCATCGGCCGCAACATGTCCTCGGCCATCTCGTCGAAGCTTTTCTTGCTGCGGCTGGCAAAGGCATCGGAGAGCTCGCCAAAGGCAGCGGCGACCTGGCGGCCGACATGCTCGGAAAGGATCGCCGTGCGTGCGGGCGGCGCTTCGGCCGCGGGCTGCGGCGCCGTCGCAACATGTGCGGCGGCCGGCTCGAAACTGGCTTCGTCCGCCAGCTCGTCCTCTTCTATCTCGAGCTCAGGTTCAACTGCCGGCGCGCGCGGCTCGACCCGCTCCGGCCGGCTCACAGCCTTCGCCGTCTCGCCGACGGCGGCGATCTCGCGCCGCCAGTCGGCAACGATCGTATCGCTGGTTTCGACAACTTTCTCCGAGGCGGCTGGGCCCGGCTCGGCTGCGATCCTGGCGCTCACCTCCGCGAGCGTCACCGGCGCCTTCAGCTCGACCGCCGGAGCGGCATCCACGCGCGTATGCGTTTCCATGCGGGCGATGACCGGTTCGGCCGCCAGTTGCGCCTGCACCTCCGCCAGCGAGACCGGCTTGCGGGCTTCGGTCCCGGCATTGAGTTCGGCACGGAAGGCATCCACATCCGGAGCCGGCACGACCGCCGCCGGCGCGGGCTGGAGATCCTGGCGCAATTCGTTCGCGTCACCCGGCTGCTTGCGCCCGGTGTCGCTGTCTTCGATGATCCTCCTGATGGAAGCCAGTATCTCTTCCATGGAAGGTTCGCGCTGCGCGCTGCTTGCCGTCGCCATTGTCACATCCGCCGCCCTTGTGACCCATTCCAGATTTTCGCCCCGGCAAAAGCCGGATTCGAATCATGGCAACAGGGTAGCCGACGGATCGCCGTCCGAGAATCCCCATTCTGGGGAGATGTTGGATTTCAACAGATTAGCTTATGCCTCAGGCTCTCGGACGGCCGCGGCAGAGGCGGAAGGAGCATCGGGCCCGACAATGCCAAACGCCGCGCATCCTTTGGACACGCGGCGTCTTGTCGAGCCGAACCTTGATTGCAGCGGACGCTTTAGCGCCCGTCGGGCGTGCGCAGCCCGTACCACTTGTCCTTGACGGCGTTGTAGTGCTCTTCCGGCTTGTACTTCGTCACGTTGAGCGCGAGGCGATCGACCGACAGCCGGCCGGTCGCCGACAGGATGGCATAGCTCGCCACCACCACGTCGCGCTCCGAACTGGCAAGGTTGATCTTGGCGCTGATGACGGCGTTCTGCGCGTTCAGCACGTCGAGCGTGGTGCGCTGGCCGACATTGCGCTCCTCGATGACGCCGTTAAGCGCCAGTTGGGCTGCGGCGATGACCTGCCTGTTGGCGGCGACGCTTTGCTGCGCGGCTGTGTACTGCGTCCACGCCGAGGTCACGGCCTGGCGCACCTGATCGCGGCTGACATCGACCTCGATTCGGGCCTGGCTCAGCGATTCCTTCTTCTGTCGCACCAGTGCCGAGGTGCGGCCGCCCGAATAGATCGGGATGGTCAGCGTCGCGCCGATGCTGGCCGAATTGGTGGTGCCGTCCGACGTGCTCAGGGCACCGGGCACGGTGTTGCGATAGGCGCTGGAAACGCCGGCATTGGCGGAAAGCTGCGGCAGCAGCGCGCCTTCCTGCGACTTCACCGCGAACGCCGCCGCGTCGACCAGGTGCGCGGTGGCAAGGATAGCCGGATGCTCGGCCGAGGCGATGACGATCGCTGCGTCGAGGCTGGACGGCAAAAGCCTGGCCAGCGGCGCCGCGGCCTTGAGCTTGCCGGGCTCGTCGCCGACGATCTGGTGATAGGTCGCCGCACTGGCCAGCGCCTGGGCGCGGGCGGCGCTGAGCTGCGCCACGGCGGTCGAGCGCGAGGCATCGGCCTGGGCTACGTCGGTGCGCGTGCCTTCGCCGACCTCGAAGCGCGAGCGCGCGGCGCGCGCCTGCTCGGTCAGGAACTGCAGGTTCTGTTCGGTGAGCACCGCCACCTGGCGGTCGCGGATGACATCCATATAGGCGCTTGCCGCGTTGAACAGGATGTTTTCCTCGGTGTTGCGCAGGCTTTCGACCGAGGCCCGGACCTGGGCTTCCGCGGCCGCGACGTTGTTCCTGGTCTGGAACCCGTCGAACAGCGTCTGGTCGATCTGCACGCCGAAATTGCCGGTGGTCAGGCGCACACTCTGGTTGGTGCCGTTCAGATGGCTGCTCGAATAGTCGATGCTGCCGGAACCGGTAACGGTCGGGCGCCAGCCGGACTTGGCGATGGCCACGCCCTCGTCGGTGACGCGCACACCGGCGCGGGCGGAATTCAGCTGCGAATTGTTCTGGTAGGCCTTGGCAAGCGCGCCGGTGATGGTTTCCGCCGAGGCGGCCAGCGGCGAAAGCGCTGTCGCGGAAACCAGGATGGCGGCTAGAACAGTCTTGCGTACGGACGGCACGTAATATCCCTCATTCGTTTGCATGGGAACCGCGCCACGACAGTCGCTCATCCATGAGCAGCCGGCGCCGCGCTTCTATCGTTCCCCCGCTGACTGCCCCCGAGAATACATGGTTATGCGATCAGCAACGATTGTTCAAATGCAAGCGATCACGACAGCGCGTTCACTGCAAGGCAAAAACGCTCAGAATTCAAATGCGTGGGTACGTTCAAAGCCAGGTAGTGGCTTAATTGCCGCATTAAACGCGCGTCTGCCCGTTACAACCCCCCCTGCTTTGAAAAAGAGCCTGGCCACGCCCGAATTGCCCTGCCCTTCCACGGCGACGAGACGGCCTTCCTCCGCAAGCTGGTCGAGCAGCGCGGCCGGCACTTCCTCGACGCTGCCGCCGACGAAGATCGCATTGTAGGGCGCCTTGGCGGCATGCCCCTGCGCCAACGGCCCGGTGACCACGGTCACGTTGTCGCAGGCCAGCGACGAGAGCGTCGATCCGGCGATTTCCGCCAGCGCCGAATCGCTTTCCAGCGCAATCACGGAGCGGGCCAGCCGCGACAGAAGAGCGGCCGAATAGCCGGTGCCGCAGCCGACATCGAGCACCGAATCGCCGGCGCCGATCTCGGCCAGTTGCAAGAGCTTGGCCAGCGGCGAAGGCTCCATCAGATAGCGCGCGCCGCTGCCGTTGGCGCCGCTGGAGATGCGAATGTCCTCATCGATATAGGCAAGATCGCGCTGGCCGGCGCCGACAAAGCTCTCGCGCGGCACCGAAAGCATGGCATCGATCAACGGCGCGCTGGTCACGTCGGTGGTGCGGACCTGGCCATCGACCATCTTGACGCGGCGTTCGGAGAAATCAGCGCTCATCGTTCCAACCAATCCGCCCAACAAGGCCCGCCTGCCGCGCCACGACCGCGGTCCAATCCGACCGGAACGCCTGCTCCCCTAGGGAGCCCAGGCAACTGGAGGCCTCGCCCGGAATCGAACCGGGGTGCAAGGATTTGCAGTCCTCTGCGTAACCACTCCGCCACGAGGCCTCGTTGCTCCCGGCGTTCCGAGCGGACTCAATATGTTGGCGGTGAAAGGCCGTCAAGCGCCCGCGCGCCATTCCCGGCGCTTTCCTCATGCGAGCAGCGGACACCGTTTCCGATCGGTTTTCATGAGCGCGCAGCCTTCGCCTGTGACGGAGCCACCCGGCTTGCGCCGCGGCGGCGTGAAGCGCCGCAACGCTTTTTCACGCCAGGTCCGATTCCGGGCGAGGCCTCCAGGGGATCTGCGAAAGGCCGGCAAAGCGCCCGGCCAAATCAATCCGGACGGCGCCGGCGTTCCCACCATACGACGAAGCGGCGCCGGTGGCGGCGCACCATGGCGAATTCGTAGGAAAGCACGAGCAATCCGATTGGAATCATCCAGAAGCCCAGGATGGGCAAGAAGCCGAAAATGCCGCCGAGAATCAGCACGACGCCGATGGCGATCCTGAGCCCGCGCGAGCGCGGCATGGTGAACTCACGGCCGAAGACCGTGATTTTCCGTGCCGGTGCGTCGTCGCCTGCTGCAGTCATTCGATCTCGGTTCCCATCGATTAAAACATCGGCCGCCCAAGGCCGCAACGCCTTTCGCCGCCCTACGTTCCTTGCGGAACCGCTCATATGAGGAGCCCGGCCGTCGATTGCCAGAAAGCGCCATGCACAAAATGGCGGAAAAAAATGTGAAATGCTTCTTTGCAAAGCCGAAACGGGTTTGCTATAGGCTGCGCCACTCACACAAGAGCCTCTGTTCCCCGGTAGCTCAGTGGTAGAGCAACCGGCTGTTAACCGGTTGGTCGCTGGTTCGAATCCGGCCCGGGGAGCCAACATTTCCAAGGTCTTCAGAGATTTTAGGAACGGCCAAAAAACGGCTGATCTACAGCATATCTACACAACTCGACTTCGCTAGGCGCCGATCTACACGGACCAGGAAGGAGAGAACCTGCGATGGAACGCATTTTTGACGAGCTGATCGGCCTACAGATGAAGGCCGGCACGCCGGTGGCGAGCCACGGCAACCGAGTTGGCGCTCCAATAACCAGCAGCCTTGCGACTGGTCTCGCGATTGGCGTCGGGATCGCGTTCGGTCTGGTACTCGCCGGATAGCCCCCTTAAAAATTCTCCGCGTGCACCGTATTTTTACCGAAGCAGCGCGTTACAATGTGGAAATGAGCAAAAAGGCTGAGACCATAGTCATAGCGGCCTTCACGGAAGAAGACGCCGCGCGTCTCACCGGCCTTTCAGTCCGCCAACTGCGGCACTGGGACCGGACGAACTTCTTTGCGCCAAGCCTGGGCAACGAGAATCGCAAGCTTGCCTACGCTCGACTGTATAGCTTCAAGGACCTTGTGGCGCTGCGCGTGCTCGACGAGCTTCGCAACGAATCTCGGATCTCGATGCAGCATCTT
Source organism: Mesorhizobium sp. M4B.F.Ca.ET.017.02.2.1 (assembly GCF_003998955.1). Taxonomy (NCBI): domain Bacteria; kingdom Pseudomonadati; phylum Pseudomonadota; class Alphaproteobacteria; order Hyphomicrobiales; family Phyllobacteriaceae; genus Mesorhizobium; species Mesorhizobium sp. M4B.F.Ca.ET.017.02.2.1. The sequence goes on from NZ_RZOF01000070.1 coordinate 18,083, forward strand.
CGCGAGGTCAAGGACAAGCTCCTGGCGCTCGGAGAGCACTGGGCGTCGACAACCCTTTACGTGCTCAAGAAGAAGGTGGTTTTCGTCAACAACGAAACCAACCAGCACGAAGAGGTCGTTTCAGGCCAGGGAGTCCTACAAATCCCGTTGCAGGTGGTAGCTGGCGACATGCAGGAGCGTGTTAGGTTCTGGCGCCAACGCGATTCATCGGCCGCTGGCCGTATCGAGAAGCGTCATGGGTTCGGCAACACGTCGGTCGTTGCCGGAACGCGCATCCCGGTGGGAAACATCAAAGCCTTTGCGGAATCGGGCTACACGGTCGAGCAGATCATGCGTGAATATCCCACGCTGACGAAGTCGGACGTGGAAGCTGCGCTCGCATTCGACAGCGCTGCTTGAAGGCGCTTGCAGCTCATCTCATTTTCCTGCTGGACGCCAGCGCTCCCGAATCCGTTGCGCTGGCGGTCGAAAAGGCCGGGCACAAAGCGATCCGGCATAGCGACGTGCTCGCCGAAGGTGCCTCGGACATCGTGGTATGTGAAACCGCCTTGGCCAACGGCGCGATCTTGATCGCCGTCGACAAGGACATGAAGCAGCTGACAAAACGCTTCAACCCTGACCAGGAGCGTTTCAAAAAGCTCAGCATGATCCAGATCGCCTGCAACGGTGTGATGGCATCAAAGCGGCTTGAGCAGGCCCTGAGCATGATCGAACATGAATGGGCGGTCAGCCAAAAGAAGGCCGCTTCCCGTCTCTGGTCCGCGATCGCCAATCACCGGATGACGACCTATCGGTGGCCCGGTCGTGGAGACCGAGCACCCACCGAACAGGCACCAGCCTACACCACCGCCAAAAGCGGCAAACGGGCAAGCCTCTGATGGCCCAGGGAACATCTGCTCTCTGCAGCGATAGAGCACTCCCTTACCAAGGGAGAGTTCGACGACTCCATCTCATTTATGGTCATCATCGTCGTTGTCGGTGGGAACTACCTTCGTCGACGACACGCTCGACATGCCATTTCGTAATAAGTTTAGATGCCCATGCCACGCCCAATGCCAATACCGTGGCTGAACGCGAGTTCCGCGCCCAGGCGCCGGCCGGACTCCACTTCGACGCCAAGCGCCTTTTTATAGTTGGCAAGAAGCGATTCCAGTTGCGGATCGCGCTCGAGGCTCTTGGCCATGTCGGACATGGCCGAGCGCGTTGACTTGTAGCCGGACATGTCGCCAGCCTGGTAGTGGTCCTGGCTTGTCCGGTGGAGCTTCTGCCAGCGTTCCACGAAACGGTCGGCCCGGCGGGTCGGATCGGCTTCCGGTCCGGTGCGGATTTCGCTTTCAAGCTGGAGAGCGAGCACGATACGGTTGACGCTACCGGCTCCCGCTTCACGAACCAGCTCGGGATTCTTGATATAGGCCGCTTCGGCATCGCGCCAGCCATGCGGCCGAACCTTCTCGAACGCGTTGCGTGCATCCCTCAATTCGCGCATCTGCCCGGGACTACCCTGCCCGTCCACATTTCCGCTGCTGATAATAGCGTCGAGCGCTCGCGCGTGGCGCACGAGAGCCTTCGTGCGAGCTCTGCGCAACGCCGCTTCCTCGTCCAACAACGCATCCGCTCCGCGTTGCGCTCCCCTGGCGCCCACTTCCCTTCCTGGTTCGGCGCCGGCATCGCCGTTTTGCGTTCCAACCTCTCCCCCTTCCGGCCTGTACGCACGGTCCTGGCCGGGCTCTGCTTGTCCAGGCGAGCGCAACCCGTCCAGCATCCTTTCAATCCCGTCGCGAAGCTTCTCCGGAACGATCCGGCGCACGATCTTGACCACACGCTGACGGAAGCTGATCCCGCGTCGCTCGGCATAGTGTTGCGCCGGGTCGATCTGGTCGTAATCCGACGCCATGTCCTTGGTGCGGTCGCGTGACAGCGCGCGGACAAGTCGTTCCCGGGTCGCGAAGTCTTCGCTGCCGTAATGCAGTTCCATCCCATCCCGATGTCGCGACAGGGACACGTAGCTGCTGTGCGCATCCATGCCCGGCGTTGCCAGCACATGGGTGCGGTCGACCGTCATGCCCTGGGCCTTATGGATGGTCGCGGCATAGCCGTGGTCGATGTGGGCATAGTCTTTCAGATCGAACCGCACAGACCTGGCGTCATCGGTTTGAACCGTCATCGTCTGGACGCTGACCTCTTCGATCACACCGAGCGTGCCGTTCTTGACGCCGAGCGACCGCTCGTTGCGCAAGAACATGACCCGGTCGCCGCGTGCGAAGGTCCTTGCACCGCGCTCCACATCCACCTGAACTTCGTCGCCGAGATCTCCATCCGCGCGCATGCGCTCGCGCGCTGCCTGGTTGAGCGCGCGCACTTCGTCGTTTGTGTGGGTGAGAATGATCCGGCTCGCTTCAGGCTCTGCATGCCTGTCCCGATCCCAGCGCTCGACAAGATCGCTGCGTGCCTCATCGCGCGACGCAGCTTGGTGCACCATGCCCTGCGCGTCATAGGCGTCGATCGCAGCGCCGATCCTGCCGGTTGCAAGATCGCGCGTGGCCTCACGCTGCCAGTCCTGGCGCTGCCGGCGCACCTGGCCGATCTCGACGCCGCCGTGATGCTCGTGAATCGAACGGAATGCGGCGCCGGCTTCGATCGCCTGCAGCTGCTGCGGATCGCCGACCAGAACGACCTTTGCGCCAGCGTTAGCGGCATGGGAAAGCACGCGCTCAAACTGGCGCGTGCCGACCATGCCGGCCTCGTCGATCACTAGGACATCACGCGCGGTGAGCAGATCGCGGCCCTGTCCCCAGCCATGTTCCAAGCTGGCGATGGTGCGCGACGAGATGCCTGATCCGCCTTCGAGATTCTCGGCCGCGATGCCGGACAGTGCGGCGCCTCGAACCTCATAGCCCGCTGCCGCCCATGCCTGGCGCGCAACGCCCAGCATGGCGCTCTTCCCCGTTCCCGCAAAACCAACCACGATGCCAAGACCACGGCCGTCAGTGATGTGATCCAGCGCATCGGTCTGCTCGACCGACAAAACAAGGCCACGCTGCTTGGCATGCACCAGTGCCGCCTCACGGTGCTGATCGCCCACGGCATGATGTCCCTCCGCGGCCATGCGTTCTGCCGCATCATGCAGGCGCTGTTCTGTCTCGATCATCTGCCGGGTGGTGAAGCGATCTTCGCCGCGTCCATCCTTGCCGAGTTCGACAAGATCGGGCGCTTTGCTGATGGCGCCCATCACCGCGTTGAACTGCTCCATTCCGTCGCTATGCCGATGCGCGAACTTCGCGATGTCGTGGCGGGTAAAGGTCGATTGCTGATGCGTGATCGCATCCAGCGCCACGGATGGATCGGCAATGATGCGCGCGCCATTGTTGCG
>NZ_RZOF01000710.1:0-458 GCF_003998955.1 Mesorhizobium sp. M4B.F.Ca.ET.017.02.2.1
ACATGGTCGATATGGAGACATTCGCCTGCCTGCGCGCCTGCCAGCTCTTCGGCGTGCCGCTGATCGGCCTGCGCGGCATTTCCGACGGTGCGGCGGATCTGAGGCATATCGGCGACTGGACGGAGTATCTCCACGTCATCGACGAGAAGCTGGCCGGCGCCATTGGCCTGCTGGAGCAGGCGATCGCATCCGGAACGATCCGGCTTGGTTCCCGGCAAGGACTGGATTGAGCCAGACGCCCCGCAACCCATTGCGCCGACTCGTTTCTTTCTCTAAACGCTCGCCATGAAAACAGCCAATCGCTCCGACACCGTCCTGATTGTCGACTTCGGCAGCCAGTTCGCGCAGCTTATCGCCCGCCGCATCCGCGAGGCCGGCGTCTTTTCCGAGATCGTGCCGTTCCAGTCGGCCGAGGCGGCTTTCAAGCGCATCAACCCGAAAGCGGTGATCCCCTCCGG
>NZ_RZOF01000711.1:0-456 GCF_003998955.1 Mesorhizobium sp. M4B.F.Ca.ET.017.02.2.1
ACCTTTCCCGACGAGGTATTCAGCATCACCGAAGCCGAGCCGGAGAACGGCGACGGGCAGCAATGGACCGCGCCCGACGGCGCAAGCCTGACCTGCTCCGGCATCTACAACATCGACAACGACACGCCGAAGGGCTTCGTCGCCGGCGAAAAGGCAAACATCGGACCGGGCTACAAGATCACCTACAGCAAGACCGGCAAGAACTGGGCCGTGCTCTCCGGCGTCAAGGGCGACAGGGTTTTCTACGAGCGGCGCCTGTTCGGAAATGACGATGTCATCCGCACCGTGTGGATCGAATATCCCTCCTCGCTCAAGGCGAAATATGACCCCCTGATCGTCGCCATCGCTGCCAGCCTGCGCGGTCCTTGAGGCGTACGCGATACCCCTGCAAATAACCCTTCGCACGGGCTTCCACAGCGATTTACCGCGGCAGTGTTCGGGCCTAGCCTCCAGAAG
>NZ_RZOF01000712.1:0-454 GCF_003998955.1 Mesorhizobium sp. M4B.F.Ca.ET.017.02.2.1
TTCTTGCACAGCAAGGCTTAAGAAAACGATGACGCGCAACATTGCCTTGTCTCGAAATGACCGCGGGACGGCGTTGACGCGATGCTCTTCGGAGATGGACCGATTGGCAGAAGCCTTCGAGTTCCTTATATCGGCGGCAGGGTTTGCCGGAGATGAAAATGCCGCTGAAGATCGCCGTCCAGATGGACCATGTCTCGACCGTGTCGATCGCCGGTGACACGAGCTTCGCGCTGTCACTGGAAGCGCAGCGGCGCGGCCATCAGCTCTTCCATTACACGCCGGACCGGCTGTCGATGCTGGGCAGCAAGGTGTTTGCCCGCATCGAGGAGATGAAAGTCCGCGACGAGAAGGGCAACCATTATTCGTTGGGCGATCCCGTGCGCACCGACCTGTCCGAGATGGACGTTATCCTGCTGCGACAGGATCCGCCCTTCGACATGAACTACATCACCAC
>NZ_RZOF01000713.1:0-450 GCF_003998955.1 Mesorhizobium sp. M4B.F.Ca.ET.017.02.2.1
CTTCTGCACCGGCCACACGCCGGTGTCCTGCGGAATCCAGCGTGGATTGCGTTGCCCCTTGAACGGCACCCATGCCGCCAGGCAACGCTCCTCGCCGGTGTCGGGATAGAGGCGGACGATCTCGAAGCCGAGGCAGCCCGGGATCATCCCGTCAATATCCCAAGCCAGGAACGCGACCTCGTTGTTGGTCGCCGCACGCACTTTGATGACATCAGGCATCGCCACCCCCCTCGAGATGCTCGGCGCGTAAGTATAGCAGAAGTAAAAGACGAAACTGTAACAGGCTTCACGTTGCGAAGCGCTGGGCTCTCGGTTGGCGCTCCGTCATGTCGCTTCCCTCGCCCTAGTGGTCGCCGCCTCCTCACCGGCGGCATTGGCGGCGGTCCATTATGCCGCCGACCTTCGCATCCCATGAGGCTTTTCATGACCGCTGCCCTTCACCCCGCCGAA
>NZ_RZOF01000714.1:0-445 GCF_003998955.1 Mesorhizobium sp. M4B.F.Ca.ET.017.02.2.1
ACCGCTCGACGACGACGGGGGCCGGCGGCGCCTGGTCGATCGGCGGACTGACGCTGGCCGATGTCGGCAAGAACATCTACGAGGTCGTGCCGGACGGCTCGCAGCAGACCGGGATCCTCGTGCAGACCGTCGACAATCCCGGCAGCTGTGGCACCGACACCGACAACGACTTCACCAACTTCCTCGACTTCTCAGTCTCGGGCACCAAGTACGAGGACCTGACCGGAAACGGCAAGACGGCGGACGACACCGCCTGGTCGCACGATCCGGTGACCATCTTCATCGACGACGACAACAGCGGCGATCTCAGCGCCGGCGACCGCTCGACGACGACGGGGGCCGGCGGCGCCTGGTCGATCGGCGGACTGACGCTGGCCGATGTCGGCAAGAACATCTACGAGGTCGTGCCGGACGGCTCCGAGCAGACCGGGATCCTCGTGCAGAC
>NZ_RZOF01000715.1:0-441 GCF_003998955.1 Mesorhizobium sp. M4B.F.Ca.ET.017.02.2.1
GCGATAGACTTTGGAAAAGTGCGACGGCGAGATAAAACCGCAAGCCACCGCAACTTCCACGACTGGCAAGTTGGTGCTCACAAGAAGCAGCTGCGCGCGTTCCAGACGCAGCTCCATGTAGTATCGGTTCGGCGAGCGCCCCAACTCTCTGTCGAAAAGCCTTTCGATCTGCCGGCGCGACATTCCGCTTAACTCGACAAGATCGTCGACCGGCATAGGATCGTCCAAGCTTTCCTCCATCAGGCCAATGACCTTCATCACTGCCTTGTGGTTGAGCTTGACACGAGAATGGAGGGGCAGGCGCTGTCGCTCCCCGGCTGAACGCATTCGGTACGCGATGGCTTTTTCGCAGACGCGGTTGACGACGACTGAGCCATGGTCGCGTTCCACCAAGTTCAGGAACATGTCGAAAGGTGCATCCCCACCCGAACAGGTATGCAG
>NZ_RZOF01000716.1:0-438 GCF_003998955.1 Mesorhizobium sp. M4B.F.Ca.ET.017.02.2.1
TCTACTTCTTGGTAAGAACTTCGGATGAATCTACAGACAAGATCGAAAGAAATGTCATTTGGCTCCGATGGACTAACGATGAAATTTTCGGCTAGCTGCAAAAAGAGTAGTATCATATTTCTCGATTAGGAAGAGTGACGATGAGATAAACGTTATGTCTCAACGACAAATCTCCGAACAGATCCTATCGAAGGTCATTACCCCGCGGTATCAAGGTCGTGGCCGTTGGGAAGATCGACCAACATATTCGATACTTATGTCAATGACACGAGCAAGGCCACGTGATCTTATTAAGCTTTTTCAGCTTTCGGCACGAAACGCTTACGCCGACCGTGCTGAAGTTATAACCACCACCCATCTTGAGCGCTCCCTAGAACCGTACTCACAAGAACGCCTCCAAGATGTCATCAATGAATTCAAGAGTGAGCTTCCCGAGAT
>NZ_RZOF01000717.1:0-436 GCF_003998955.1 Mesorhizobium sp. M4B.F.Ca.ET.017.02.2.1
TGCCAGAGCAGCGCCGAGCGCGCCACCGGCGGGCGCATGGACAGCGCGTAGGCGGCGACGATGAGCTGCAACAGGTAGATCGCCGTTTGCGCCAGCCCGGCCCCGATGATGAACCAGGACAGGATTGAGGCTGTCAGAACGATCTGGTGGCTCCAGTCGGCGATCATGTGGCAGGGCCCTCGGCAAGGATGAGCGAGGCGGTGCGCTGGCTGCGCGAGACGTCGCTGGCGGCCATCGCGCGCAGCATCTTTTCGCCGGGCTGGCCGAAGGAGCGCAGCGCGTTGGCGGCGGCATAGCGCACGGTCCACACCTCGTCGTCCATCAGCCCGGCGAGCGTCGCAGCGAGTTCGCTGAGGCCGAGGCGGCCGGCGGCGTCGGCGGCGTCGGCGCGCACGTCGAGGTCGTCGCTCGCCATCGCGCTCGCCAGGATGGACGG
>NZ_RZOF01000718.1:0-435 GCF_003998955.1 Mesorhizobium sp. M4B.F.Ca.ET.017.02.2.1
CCTCCGCAGGACACCGATTGGCATCTTACTGGCGACGGTTCGGGTCATGTTGCTGGGGTGTCCTTCGTTACGGTCGAGAACCTGATTGGTTCAGCCGGCAACGAGGACACCTTCTTTGTTGGTGCGGCCGGAAAGTTGAGCGGCGTCATGGCCGGTGGCGATGCCGGCTTCGACAGCATGGTTCTCGACGGTGGCACCTTCGCCTCGGTGAAGTATGTGGCCACCGGGCAGACGTCGGGAACAATCATCCGTGACGGCGTCGTGCTCCACTATGACGGACTTGAACCGATCATCGACAACAGTGTCGTTGCGGACCGGGTCATCACAACCAGCAATGCCGACGATGAAGCGACCCTGAGCGATAATGGCGCGACACTGACGCTGTCGTCGGATTCCCTCATTCCGACATTCGAATCGATCACTTTCAACAAACCC
>NZ_RZOF01000719.1:0-434 GCF_003998955.1 Mesorhizobium sp. M4B.F.Ca.ET.017.02.2.1
GAATTGGCTATCTCTCGACATGAAGAAGAACCAATCACACGGCCGTCGAACCGGCGTTAGCTGCTCGCCAGACGCGTTAAGTTCAGAACCGCAGGCTCTTATTGTACCTCATGGCCTGCAGAAGAAGTGGGGCGCGAAGGAAAGGTCGTGGCCAGGGCCAAAGCGGTAAACCTTGGACATCGGAGGAGGTTTTCCGCCATTTCGGTGCGATGGCCAATGTAGGCCAGGTGATTTATTTCACGCATCGTCAAGACCTGGATTGCGAAGTCGGTTGTGCCCAAGGTGGCCATCCACGAGTAGTTTAACCGGCATCGTGCTGGCGCGTTATCGAGATAAGTGGCATGGGCAACGACCGCTTTTCGCTGACATGTCGGCCGTTGAGGTGATCTTCGCTTTTGCCCGATAGCGGGACGTTGCCGGCGACCACCTTGGAC
>NZ_RZOF01000071.1:0-21437 GCF_003998955.1 Mesorhizobium sp. M4B.F.Ca.ET.017.02.2.1
CTGGCCGGCAGCGGCTTCGACGAACGGCGCGTTGCCGCCGACAACACCGCCGGCGAACTGGAGGCCGCGATCCACGGCCTCAATGCCGATCCGCGCGGCACCGGCATCATCATTCAGCGGCCGGTGCCGGTGCACATCCCGATCAAGACGTTGCAGGCGGCGGTGCATCCGCTGAAGGACGTCGAGGGCATGCATCCGGCCTCGATCGGCAACATCGTCTACAACCAGCTCGACCTGGCGCCCTGCACGGCGGCCGCTTCGGTCGAGCTGCTCAAGGAGACCGGCCTCGACCTCAAGGGGCTCGAGGTGGTCGTCGTCGGCCATTCCGAGATCGTCGGCAAGCCGATCGCCTTCCTGTTGATGAGCGAGGGCGCGACGGTGACGGTGTGCCACCACATGACGCGCTCGGTGGCAGCGCATGCGCGGCGCGCCGATGCGCTGTTCGTCGCCGTCGGCAAGCCGCGGCTGATCAAGGCCGATATGGTCAAGCCGGGCGCCGCCGTCATCGACATCGGCATCAATTCCGAGATCGGACCGGACGGCGAGACCCGCATCGTCGGCGACGTCGACACCGACAGCGTCAAGGAGGTCGCCTCCTGGATCACGCCGGTGCCGGGCGGCGTCGGCCCGATCACGGTGGCGATCCTGCTGCGCAACACGATGGTGGCGCTCAGCCGCCAGCGCGCCCTCTACCAGGCGACCTACGGCGTGGCGGACAAGCTGGCGGCGGAGTAGCTGCTGTCGTCAGGTCCACTGCGACACATGGCATGTGATCCGGCTTTTTTCGTCCCAGAAGACGTAAAGCATGCCGCCGCTGCCCCAGAAGAAGCCGGCCAGCGAGTCGAACTGCAGCAGAAATTTCACTTCCCGATCCGTTCCAGGAACCAGCGGGAACTGCGGTCCTTGGACCCAGGACGGCAGTCCGCCGAGCCGAAACAGGTTCTGCCGCGAATTGCTTATTCCATAGGACTGTCTGAGCCAGCGTGGCGGCGTGGCCGCCACGCGCACGGTGCTCACAAGCGAAGCCGGCTCGATTGCGGAACCATCATCGGAATGAAATGGGCCAATGGGCGTCGGCCTGCCCTCGGCATCGTGCGAATAATAGGTCGGCTCGAGAGAGTTCGCGCAGGTTTCGATGGAAAGCCCAGGAACAGACTTCTCCTCAGAACTGTCCAGTGTAACCAAGTGAGTCAATTTCTGCCGGCAGACTGGACATGTCGCCGAACCTCTGCCGCCAACCGCAAGTGGTCCGCCGGTGGTCGGCAGATGCCAAGTGGGGTGGTTGCGGTGCGTCGGAAAGGGCGAGTCGCTCGGAGAACCCCCTTCGAAGATAAAATGTTTGCACGCTGGGGCTGACCGCAGATCGGATGCTGCTGCCAGTCCGCAAAATCGTAACTGGTCGCCAGCGCGGCGTCTGGAAACAAGTCTGGAGCCTGCAGCAAAGCGTGAGACAACAAGTCTTCGACATCCGTCCCGCGGCTTGCTGCGCTTTGGAGGAAAAATGCAAGGCGGGCCAAGTCCGCATCGTCGAGGAACGAAACCGCGTCTTCGATCAGAGTGACCTGGTGAACGCCCGCTTCCACAGCCGCCTTGATCAGCTCAAGCAGGAACGCCGATCCGTCTTTCAAGTGTTGGGCGATAATGGCTTCGCAGTCGGCATAGCGACCCTGAAACGTCGAACGCGACAGGTCTGTTAGAAGACGAACTGCGGTTTGAATATCTTGCAGTCGTGGATTGGACATCGCCGCATCGTCCTCGGCAAACGCTGCGTGGTCAACTCATTTTGGGCGGCTCGCCACCATAGGCCCAGTCGAGCAGTTTTATCGTGTGCACCACCGGCAGCTTCGCGGCGGACGCGATCTGGGTGATGCAGCCGATGTTGCCGGTGGCGACGATTTCGGCGCCTGTCGCCTCGATATTTTTCACCTTGCGGTCGCGCAGTTTTGCCGAGATCTCGGGCTGCAGGATGTTGTAGGTGCCAGCCGAGCCGCAACAAAGATGCCCTTCGCGCGGCTCGCGCACGACAAAGCCCGCCCTGGCCAGCAGCTCCTTCGGCTGCCGGGTGATCTTCTGGCCGTGCTGCATCGAGCAGGCCGAATGATAGGCGACGACAGTGCCGGGCTTGCGCAGCGGTTCGGGCAGGTCGAGACCGGCCAGATATTCGGTGATGTCCTTGGCCAGCGCCGAGACCCGCGCGGCCTTTTCGGCATAGGCCGGATCGAGGCGCAGCATGAAGCCGTAGTCCTTGATCGTGGTGCCGCAGCCCGATGCGGTGATGACGATAGCATCGAGCCCGCCCTGGTCGATGGCGCGCGTCCAGGCGTCGACGTTCCGCCTCGCCGAGGCAAGGGCTGCCTCCTCGCGGCCCATATGGTGGACGAGCGCGCCGCAGCAGCCCTCGCCTTCCGGCACCACCACCTCGACGCCGAGCCTTGTCAGCAGCGAGATGGTCGTCTCGTTGATGGCCGGATCGAGCACCGACTGCGCGCAGCCGGTCAGGATGGCAACGCGGCCCTTGCGCGTGCCCTGCCCGGCGTGCACGCCAGGCAAGGCCATTGCCGACACCGCCGGGATCGAGGATGGCGCAAGCCTGAGCATGGCGGCGACAGGCTTTAGCGCCGGCAGCTTTTCGAACAGGCCGATGAACGGCCTGCCGAGCCCGGCCAGCTTCAATGCGGCGCGGAAGCGCGAGGGATAGGGCAGCACGAAAGCCAGCACGGTTCGCGTCAGCCGGTCGAGCAGCGGCCGCTTGTAAGTCTTCTGGATGTGAACGCGGGCATGGTCGACCAGATGCATGTAGTTGACGCCCGAGGGGCATGTCGTCATGCAGGCGAGGCAGGACAGGCAGCGGTCGATATGGGTGACGATCTCCTTGTCGGCCGGCCGGCCGTTCTCGAGCATGTCCTTGATGAGATAAATCCGCCCGCGCGGCGAATCCAGCTCATTGCCCAAGGTCACATAGGTCGGGCAGGTGGCGGTGCAGAAGCCGCAATGCACGCATTTGCGCAGGATCTTTTCCGATTCCGCGACGTGCGGATCGGCAAGCTGGGCGGCTGAGAAGTTGGTCTGCACCGGGGAGTCCTATTGTCCGAGGAGCCAGCTTTGCGGGTTCTTGACCGGCTCGCCGCGCTGCAGCGCCTGCAGCCCGAGGATGCAGCGGGCGATGAACCAGACGGCAGCGGCAAACATCAGCAGGAAGCCGATCACGAGCATCATCAGGACCGCGGAGATCAGCGCGTAGAGCAAACCGATCCAGAAGGTCCTTATCAGGAAGGTGTAGTGGCTTTCGACGAAGCCGCCGGCCTTGCCGCGGTTGATGTAGGCAAGCACGATGCCGACAATGCCGGTGACGCCAATGACGAGGCCGGCGAGATAGAGAATATAGATGACCAGGGCGTTGGTCGAACCCGGCTCCAGCCAGCGATCGGTCTGGCGAGGTCCGCCGCCCGGGCCTTGATTGATGTTGCTCATTGTGCTCCTCCTTCCGATGAGTGTGCCAGAGTAGCAGAGCTGGAACCCGGCGCCATTCGGCCGGGGTTGAGGATATGCTTGGGATCGAATTCGGCCTTGAGCCGCGCCGACAGCGCCGCCAGATGCGGCGGTTGCGGCTCGAACACCGGCACCGCGGCGCGATGCGCGGGTGCGGCGCGCACCAGCGTCGCGTGGCCGCCGCCATGCTTGCGGATCAGGCCGCGCAGCAGGTCGGCCTCGGGGTCGTTCTCGCGCATCGACAGCCAGACCAGACCGCCCTGCCAATCGTAGAAAGCGTCGACCGCCGCCTGCATGCGCAGGGCCATCACCATGTGATGCGCCTGCGACGGCGCCATCGACACACGCCAGACCGGTCTCGCGCCGCCATCGGCGAAGGGTATGCAATCGCGGATATCGCGCCAGATGGCCTTCGACGCCTCGCCGGCGATCTCCTCCAGCGGCCCCGCTTTGCCGAGCAGGCTCTTCAGCGCCTCGATGCGATAGACCACGGAAGGGCCAAAACCCTCGACGCGCAGCAGCGTCGCGGCATCGCCGCCATGCTTGCCGGCAGCGACGCGCGCGGTGATGCGCTCAGGCAGGTGCGCAGCGCTCGACACTTCGGCGCTGGAGCCCAGTGCGAGCGCCATCGCCGCGACGGCAGCATCATCGAGCAGGCCGCGGATGGCTAAAGTCACCTCGGTCTCCGCCGCCGGCAGCACCTTGAAGGTGACGTCGGTGAGCACGGCGAGCGTGCCCCAGCTTCCCGCCATCAGCTTCGACAGATCGTAGCCGGTGACGTTCTTGACGACGCGACCGCCGGACTTGAAGGCCTCGCCGCGGCCGGCAACCGCCGATATTCCGAGAATGTGGTCTCGCGCGGCCCCCGCCTTCAGCCGGCGCGGGCCTGACAGGTTGGCGGCAAGCGCGCCGCCGATCGTGCCGCCCTTGCCCCCTTGGCCCGGCTCGCCGCCGAGCAGCGGGCCATAGTCCATCGGCTCGAATGCGAATTGCTGGCCGTTTTCGGCGAGCAGCTTGTCGATGTCGGCGAGCGGCGTGCCGGCTCTGGCCGACAGCACCAGCTCGGCGGGCTCGTAGAGGGTGACGCCGGCAAGTTTCGAAAGGTCGAGCGTGTGCTCGCTCTGCTGCGGACGCCCGATGCCGCGCTTGGAGCCGTGGCCGAGGATCTCCAGCGGCGCCTCCTCCGCCGCCGCCCACTGGACGGTGGAGAGGATTTCGGCCGAGGAGGATGGGGTGAAGGTGGTCATGGCTTGGCACCTTTCCTCTCCCCCGCAGAGCGGGGGAGAGGTGATAGGTCGCGCTCCTTCGCCCCCCTCTCTGTCCTGCCGGACATCTCCCCCTCAAGGGGGGAGATCAGACGTCGCGCAGGGTTTCGCCAATCTCCCACGTTGGCGGGAAGGCGAGGCGCAGACGCTGCCGATCTCCCCCCTTGAGGGGGAGATGTCCGGCAGGACAGAGGGGGGTGTTCAAGCGCCAACTTAGCCACTCAAAACCTCGGAATGTCCGGAAACGCCACCTGCCCGCGATGCACGTGCATGCGCCCCAGCTCGGCGCAGCGGCGGAGCTGGGGGAAGACCTTGCCGGGGTTGAGCAGGTGGTTGGGGTCGAAGGCGCATTTGACGCGCATCTGCTGGTCGAGGTCGACCTGGTTGAACATTTCCGGCATCAAGTCGCGCTTTTCGACGCCGACGCCATGCTCGCCGGTCAGCACGCCGCCAACCTCGACGCAGAGGCGCAAAATATCGGCGCCGAAATTCTCGGCCTTGTCGAGTTCGCCCGGCACATTGGCGTCGTAGAGGATCAACGGATGCAGATTGCCGTCGCCGGCATGGAAGACGTTGGCGACTGCGAGCCCGTATTTCTCCGACAGGTCGCGCATGCCGGCGAGCACGCGCGGCAGTTCCTTGCGCGGGATGGTGCCGTCCATGCAGTAATAGTCGGGCGAGATGCGGCCGACCGCCGGGAAGGCCGCCTTGCGGCCGGCCCAGAAACTCAGCCGTTCCTGCTCCGACTGCGAGGTGCGGCAGGTGGTCGAGCCGTTGCGATAGGCGATCGCCTCGACGAGGCCGATCAGGTGATCGACCTCGACGCCTGGTCCATCGAGCTCGACGATCAGCAGCGCCTCGACGTCGAGCGGATAGCCGGCATGGACGAAATCCTCCGCGGCGTGGATCGCCGGCCGGTCCATCATCTCCATGCCGCCGGGAATGATACCGGCGCCGATGATGTCGGCGACGCACTGGCCGCCCTGCTCGCTGGTCGGAAAGCCGATCAGCAGCGCGCGCGCCGTCTCCGGCTTCCTCAGGATGCGCACCGTGACCTCGGTGACGACGCCGAGCAGGCCTTCCGAGCCGGTCATGACGCCGAGCAGGTCGTAGCCCTCGGCATCGAGATGCCTGCCGCCCAGCCGCACCACCTCGCCATTCATCAGCACCATCTCGATGCCGAGCACATTGTTGGCGGTCAGCCCGTATTTCAGGCAGTGCACGCCACCGGAGTTCTCGGCGACATTGCCGCCGATCGAGCAGGCGATCTGGGAGGATGGATCGGGGGCGTAGTAAAAGCCCTCCTGCTCGACCGCGGTGGTGATGCCGAGATTGGTGACACCGGGCTGGGCAACGACAATGCGGTTCGGATAGTCGATCGCAAGGATGCGATTGAAGCGGCTCATCACCAGAAGCACCGCATCCTCGAGCGGCAGCGCGCCGCCCGACAGCGAAGTGCCCGAGCCGCGCGGCACGACGCGGATGTTGCGATCGTTGCAATATTTGAGCACCCGCGAGACCTGCGCCACCGTTTCCGGCAGCACGACGACAAGCGGCAACTGCCGATAGGCGGTGAGGCCGTCGCTTTCGAAGGCGCGCATTTCATTGGCCGCGTCGACGACACCCTCGCCCGGCACGATGATGCGCATGTCGGCGACGATCTCGGCGCGCCGGCGCATGGTGGCGGCATCTGGCTTCGGCATGGCAAGGCCGGACATCGGCGCTTTCCTCCACTCGACTGGTCAAAATCTTTTACCAGTGAAGCGCGTTTGTTGCAAACCCCTGCGTTGGTCGGGATGAGACAATGGGTGCAGGCCGTGCTTCCGCAGCGGCAATCTGCCGCTGATGTTCTCCCCCCTTGAGGGGGAGATGGCGGCGAAGCGGTCAGAGGGGGTCGTCTCGCACAGATCGCCAGCGCATCTTCCGTCGCGAACGAGGTTGGCGCCCCACGCGAGGCGACCCCTCTGTCGCCTTCGGCGACATCTCCCCCCACGAGGGGGAGACTACTCGCCCGGATGCTTCGCCGGCTCAGAGTGCATGCGCCGCACGCGGCGCACACCCCACCAGACCAGCAGCACGGCGACCGGCACGGCGGCGGCGGTGACGATTTCTGGCGCGAAGGCGTGGCCGAAGATCGAGGCGCCCTTGGCGAGATAGGAGATGAGGCCGACGACGTAATAGGAAACGGCGGCAACGGAAAGCCCCTCGACCGTCTGCTGCAGGCGCAGCTGCAGGCGGGCGCGGTTGTTCATCGAGGCCAGCAGGTCGCGGTTCTGCTTCTCGACCTCGACATCGACCCAGGTGCGCAGGAGCGTGGTGGCGCGGGTGAGTTTGCGCGACAGGTTGGCCTGGCGCTCCTCGACCGAGCGGCAGGTGCGCATGGCCGGCGCCATGCGCCGCTGCAGGAAGCCCGCCCAGGTGTCGTAGCCGGACATCGGCTCTTCCTCCAGCGCCTCAAGCCGCTCGACGACAATGCCGTCATAGGCGCGGCTGGCGCCGAAGCGATAAAGGCTGGAGGCGGCATCCGCCTCCAATTCAGCGGCCAGCTCGGTCAGGTCGGCAAGCAGCGTCTGGCTGTCGCGGGTCTCCGCCCCCTTCATTTCCAGCGTCGTCTGCGCCAGCCGGTCCTCGATGCGACGGGCGCGGCCGGAGAGCGTCAGCGCCAGCGGCAGGCCGAGCATGGCCAGCGTCCGGTAGGTCTCGATGTCGAGCAGCCGCTGCGACAGCGCGCCGGTGCTGGCCGGCGTCAGGCCGCGGTCGAGCACCAGCATGCGCGTCAGGCCGTCGCCGTCCTGGCGGAAGTCGGTGACGATGGCCGCGTTGCCGCGGCCGACCAGCGAGTAGCAGAGGCTGGTCGGGTCGAAATCGGCAATGAGCTTTTCGCTGGTCTGCGTCCATTTACGGATCTCGAGCCTGATCCCGGATATGACCGTGCCGGGCGGCGAAAACCCGTTGCCAAAAGGCGAATCTTCCTGCGATCCGGCGCTTTCGGCAAGCGGCCCTTCCCACAGGTAGGTGGAGAATTCGGTGTGCCGTTCCCAGCGCAACGAGCCCTTGCCCCACTTCATGGCATGGTGGCGGGCCTGGCGGTCGGGGGCGGCGATGCCAAGGCGTCGCGACATCTCCGAAAGCACCGCGTGGTCGACGCCGGAGCCGCCTTCGGTCATGAAGGAAAGCTGGATCAGCACGCGCGACTTCTCGATGAGCGGATGCGGCCGGGCATGGACCTCGCCAAGCGCGCCGGCGCGGCCTCCATGCGCCGGAAAACCCATGACGCTGCCCTGGGCGCGTGGCTGGAATTCGAGATTGGACGTCTCGTCCGACACGGCCGGTCCCCCTGTTCTTGACCCTGCGTGTATCGGCGTCCTCTAGGGCCAATCGCCCGGAGACGCAAACAGCAAAGTTTAGCTGACGGGCATATAGGACGGCGGCGGCGGTAGCGAGCCACACCGGAGGAATTGGATAAATAATTTGACCAGTTGGGGACAGAGGCTTTAATCTGAACGACAACCCTTCCCTTTCCCAGGCGCCCCGTTGAGCGACATTTTCTCCAGGATCGAGCATTCGCGCACCGCCGACGAGGTGGTGCAGCAGATCGAGAGCCTGATCCTCGAAGGCGTGCTGCGCACCGGCGACCGGCTGCCGGGCGAGCGCGAGCTGGCGCGCCAGTTCGACGTGTCGCGGCCGATCCTGCGCGACGCGCTGAAGGCGCTGGAGGGGCGCGGGCTGCTGACGACCAAGGCCGGCGGCGGCACCCATGTCGCCGACGTCATCGGCCAGCTGTTCACCAAGCCGGTGACCGACCTCATCTCGATGCACCGCAAGGCGGTGACCGACTATCTGGAGTATCGCCGCGAGATCGAGGCGGTCGCCGCCGAGTACGCAGCGCGGCGCGCCACGCCGGAAGACCTTACGCTGCTCGACAGCATCATGGCGCGCATGGACGAGGCGCACCGCACCGGCGATTTCGACGACGAGGCCGAGATCGACATCGAGTTCCACCACGCCATCTCGGAATGCGCGCACAACATCATCCTGCTGCATACGCTGCGCTCCTGCTACCGGCTGTTGTCGGAAGGTGTGTTCCAGAACCGGCTTCTGGTGTTCAGCGTGCCCGGCGCGCGCGAGGCGCTGCTTCACCAGCACCGGGCGATCTATGCGGCGATCAAGGCCGGCGATCCGGCGGCTGCCCGGCAAGCGGCCATGGACCACATCTCCTATGTCGAGCGCTCGATGCTCGAGGCCGAACGCAGCGGCGACTGGCAGCGCGTGTCACGGCTGAGGCTGCGACAGCGCTCCGACGCCGGCGACGGCGCCAAGACAACGAATTAGCGAACACCCAGCGGGAAAGACCATGAGCGACATCCTCACCATTGCCGATCTGAAGGACCTGGCGCGCCGCCGCGTGCCGAAGATGTTCTTCGACTACGCCGATTCCGGCGCCTGGACCGAAAGCACCTACCGCGCCAACGAGGAGGATTTCGCCAAAATCAAGTTCCGTCAGCGCGTGCTGGTCGATATGAGCAACCGCTCGCTGGAAACGACCATGATCGGCGAGAAGGTGGCGATGCCGGTGGCGCTGGCGCCAACCGGGCTGACCGGCATGCAGCACGCCGACGGCGAGATGCTGGCGGCCCAGGCAGCTGAGGAGTTCGGCGTGCCGTTCACGCTGTCGACGATGAGTATCTGCTCAATCGAGGATGTCGCCTCGGTGACGAAGAAGGCGTTCTGGTTCCAGCTCTACGTGCTGCGCGACAAGGACTTTGTCCTCAACCTCATCGACAGGGCAAAGGCGGCGAATTGCTCGGCTCTGGTGCTGACGCTCGACCTGCAGATCCTCGGCCAGCGCCACAAGGATGTCCGCAACGGGCTTTCAGCGCCGCCGAAGATGACGCTCGCCAACATCATCGACCTGGCGCTCAAGCCGCGCTGGTGTCTGGGCATAGCCGGCACCAAGCGCCGCACCTTCCGCAACATTGTCGGCCACGCCAAGGGGGTCGGCGACGTCTCTTCGCTGTCGTCGTGGACGACGGAGCAGTTCGATCCGCAGCTTTCGTGGAAGGATGTCGCCTGGATCAAGGAACGCTGGGGCGGCAAGCTGATCCTGAAGGGCATCCTCGACAAGGAGGACGCGCTGATGGCGGCCCAGACCGGCGCCGATGCGATCGTCGTTTCCAACCATGGCGGACGCCAACTCGACGGCGCCGCCTCGTCGATCGAGGTGCTGGAGGAGATCGCCGACGCCGTCGGCGACAGGATCGAGGTGCACATGGATGGCGGCATCCGCTCGGGCCAGGACGTGCTCAAGGCGCTCTGCCTCGGCGCCAAGGGCACCTATATCGGCCGGCCCTTCCTCTACGGCCTCGGCGCCATGGGCAAGGACGGGGTCACCAAGGCGCTGGAGATCATCCGCAAGGAGATGGACATCACGCTGGCGCTGTGCGGTAAGCGTTTGGTAACCGACATGGGCAAGGACCAGCTGAGGCGCTAGGGCCTATTCACCTATGCGCTCTAGTTTCCCGTAATGATCGATACGGGAAGACACTCGCCGTGACCGAAACCGGCATCCACTATCTCGACGCGCGCGGGCCGGAAGGCATGCGGCTCTACGCCATCGGCGACGTGCATGGCCGGCTCGACCTTCTGGCCGCCATGCACCGCCGGATCGAAAGCGAGCTCGAATACAAGCCGACCGCCGACTGGCGCGTCATCCATCTCGGCGACTATACCGACCGTGGTCCGGATTCCAGGGGCGTGATCGATTTCCTGTTCGACGCAAGGGCACGCGAACCGCGCCATCTGATGCTTGCCGGCAACCACGATGTCGGCTTCCTCGACTTTCTCGCCGAGCCCGACGCGGACGGCCTGTTCATGCGCTATGGCGGCATCCAAACGGCGCAGTCCTACGGCGTGACGCTGCCCGCGACCAGTGGCTGGTTCGGCACGGCGGAGACGGCATTGCGGGAGGGACACGCGACCCTAGTCGCGGCCGTACCGCGAGCCCATGTCGACTTCTTGCGCTCATTGCCGTTTTCGGTGGCGTTCGGCGACTTCTTCTTCTGCCATGCCGGCATTCGGCCAGGCGTACCGCTCGAAAGCCAGAGTCCGCAGGACCTGATCTGGATTCGCGACGCCTTTCACGATTATCCCGGCCTTTATCCGAAAGTGATCGTGCATGGGCACACACCGGTGCCGGAGGCCGAAATCATGGCCAACCGCGTCAATGTCGACACGCTCGCATGGCATTCGGGAACGCTCAGCGCGCTCGTTATCGACGGCGCGGATAAGCGCATCCTGACGGTCGAGGCGCGGCCGTTCCAGTCATGATCCCGGCTATGGGATCAGCTTTCCGATTGTCGGGAAGAACCAGGCTTTAGCGAAGGGCGGCGGTGACGCCGTAGCCGTCGACGGCCTGGTGATTGTTGGCGGCGTCGGCCGAATAGATGCCGAGGCCGCACAGGACGATGGCAGACAGCATGATAAAGGACAGAAGCGCTGCTTTCACGGACGTCATCTCTGGTTGAGCTTCCTGCATCTGTGCACGACCCGGTTACCAATGCGTTGAAACGATAAAATGCGTCTCAATGTTTCGACGATTTCGCGTTTCTAAGCAGATTCCGTATCGCCGGTGTGTCGCGCGGATCACACATAAGGTTCATCGCGGTTGCACCGGCGATACAAAGCGCGCGCCTTCTAGGATGGCGCGCGGCCACAAACCAAGGATGAAAAAGGTTTTCCCCAGCCGGAACTGCCGTGGCGTGCCAATAATGTCACGCCGCCCCAGGTCGGTGTGCGCCAAAGTGGGAGATTCAGGTCAGGCCGAGCCGAAAACTATGGCTTTTGAGAACCGGAGCGGAGCGTACATGAAGTACGTGAGCACCAGAAGCGCAGGAAGCCATTGTTTGCAGGCTGCCTCACCTGAATATCGACACGCCTCAGATGGTCGCCACCCAGGCGCGGGCAATGGCCAGACCGGCGGCGTCGGCATCGGAACCGTTGCGGGTGATTTCGCCGTCGAGCCGGTCGTTCCAGTCGGGATGGCGCTCGGCGATGAGGGAGGCGAAGGACGTGCTCCAGTCGCGCACCATCGGCGTGTCCGCCTCGAAATGGAACTGGAAGCCGTAAACGGCGCGGCCAAGGCGGAAGGCCTGGTTCTCGGCGACGGCGCTGCCTGCCAGCCGCACGGCATTTTGCGGCAGCACGAAGGTGTCGTCGTGCCATTCGAAGATCGGGAAATTCTCCGGCAAGGCGGCCAGCACCGGATCGGTCTTCGCCGCCGGCGTCAGCGACACCTGGTGCCAGCCGAACTCGGTGGCGCCGCCGATCTGGTTCTCGCCGCCGAAGGCCCGCGCCAGCAACTGGCCGCCGAGGCAGATGCCGAGCACCGAGCGGTCCCTGTCGGCGAAGTCGCGGGTCAGATCGAGCAGTTCGGGGAAATAGGGGCAAAGCTCGTCATCGAGCGCGTTCTGGGCGCCGCCGAGCACGACCATGGCGTCATGCTCGCCGCTGTGCCCGGGCAAGGCCTCGCCGTTGTAGGGCTTGCGCAGGTCGATATCGGCTCCGGCCTCGACCAGCGCTGCGCCGATCTGGCCAAGGCCTTCATTGTCGAAATTCTGGACGACCAGGACGCGCATCGAAAACCTGCTGACATGATATTGAGCCCGCGAGCGATATCATGGCGCCCGCATCGCAGCCAAGAAGGAACGCCTATGCCACTGCAGAACCGGGTCGATCCGTTCGGCGCCATCCATGCCGTGCCCGAACGCGGCCTGTTCACCGGCAATCGCGGCATCATCCACGACCCCGAGACGAAGACCTTGCTGAAGAAGCGCTGGGCGCTTCAGGCCTGGATCATCTGCGTATGCCAATTTCGCAATGTGCGACGCGAGCCGATGGGCCGCAACAGGCAGGGCGGCAAGGCGGGCTGGACCGAACTGTTCTTCCTCGACGAGGTGACGGCGCTGGCCGCCGGCCATCGGCCCTGCTTCTTTTGCCGGCGCGAACGGGCCAGCGACTTCGTCCGCCGGTTCGGCGAGGCCTCCGCCATCGCCGAGCCGCGCGCGCCGATGCTCGACAAGCGGCTGCACAAGGAGCGGCTGGCCTCGGGCGGCCAGCCGCCAACGGTCAAGCCGGAAGAGCTGGCCGCCCTGCCTGGTGGCGCCATGGTCGCGGATGGCGGCACCGCCTATGCGCTGCGTGGCGGCAAGGCGCTGCGCTGGTCGTTCGCGGGCTATGGCACACCGGCCGCTTTTGGCGACCTGGCTGGCCGGCCGCTTCGCCTGCTGACACCGCCGACCACCATCTCGGTGCTGCGGCAAGGCTACGCGCCGGCATGGCACCCTTCGGCCGAGGCTTGACGGCAAAGTCCGCCTCGCCCATTGCTCGGCGATGCGCGCCAATTACAAGATGCAGCGGCTGTTCGTGCCGGACGACCTCGGAGCGGGCATCGAATTCGATGCCGGGCAGCAGCAAAGCCATTACCTGATGCATGTGCTGCGTCTTTCCGAAGGCGTCGAGATCCTGGTCTTCAACGGCCGCGACGGCGAATGGTCGGCGGCGATCGCCGCCAGATCCAAGAAGGCGGTGCGGCTGAAGGTGCTCGACCAACAACGGCGGCAGCCGCCGCTGCCCGACCTCCTCTACTGCTTCGCGCCGCTGAAGCAGGGGCGGCTCGACTATCTGGTGCAGAAGGCGGTCGAGATGGGCGCCGGTATCCTGCAGCCGGTGATCACCCAGCATACGCAGGTTGCAAAACCGGGCATCGAGCGGCTGCGCGCCAATGTCGTCGAGGCGGCCGAGCAATGCGGCATTCTCGCCGTGCCCGAGGTGCGCGAGGCGGAAAAGTTCGAGCGCCTGCTGACAGGCTGGGAAAAGGAACGGCGGCTGATCTTCTGCGACGAGGATGCCTCGACCAACAACCCTCTGCCGGCGCTGCAGGCGGTCGGCGAGACAAAGCTCGCGCTGCTGGTCGGGCCGGAGGGCGGCTTTTCCGACGACGAGCGCAAGATGCTGAGGGCATTGCCTTTCGTCACCGCCATCCCGCTTGGGCCACGCATCCTGCGCGCCGATACCGCCGCCGTGGCCGCGCTCGCGGTGATGCAGGCCACGATCGGCGACTGGTGATCAAATCCAGTTGAGCCTTGGCTCAGGATTTTTCGCTTGATCGGCTACTGACATTTCGTCCATTTAGCGCCCGGCGGCGAGATAGCCGCTGCGGAGGGCTTCCCATGGCGCGCGACACAACCGATTTCCGGCCCATCGAGGGCGTCGACGAGCTCGTCGCCTATCTTGCCGAAGGCAACAAGCCGCGCGAGCAATGGCGCATCGGCACCGAGCACGAGAAGTTTCCGTTCTATGTCGACGGCAACGCGCCGGTGCCGTATGGCGGCGAGCGCGGCATCCGCGCCATTCTCGAAGGCATGCAGCAAAAGCTCGGCTGGGACCCGATCCTGGACGACGGACGCATCATCGGCCTGGTCGAGCCGACCGGCCAGGGGGCGATCTCGCTGGAGCCCGGCGGCCAGTTCGAACTGTCGGGCGCGCCGCTGGAGTCGATCCACCAGACCTGCCGCGAGGGCAACGCGCACCTCTCCCAGGTGCGCGAGATCGCCGAACCGCTGGGCATCCGCTTCCTCGGCCTCGGCGGCAGCCCGAAATGGTCGCTCGCCGAAACGCCGAAAATGCCGAAGTCGCGCTACGAGATCATGACGCGCTACATGCCGAAGGTCGGCACCAGGGGCCTCGACATGATGTACCGCACCTGCACCATCCAGGTGAACCTCGACTTCGAGAGCGAGGCGGACATGCGCCGCAAGATGCAGGTCTCGCTCAAGCTGCAGCCGCTGTCGACGGCGCTGTTCGCCAACTCGCCCTTCACCGAAAGCCGGCCGAACGGACTGCAGAGCTGGCGCGGCGATATCTGGCGCGACACCGACAACCAGCGCTCCGGCCTGCTCGAATTCTGCTTCTCGCCCGATTTCGGCTTCGCCGACTATGTCGAATGGGCGCTCGACGTGCCGATGTATTTCGTCATCCGCGACGGCCACTATCACGACATGACGCACATCACCTTCCGCCAGTTCATGGCAGGGGCCGCCCGCAATGAGGTCCCGGACGGGCTGCCGACGATGGGCGACTGGGCGAACCATCTGTCGACGCTGTTCCCCGACGTCAGGCTGAAGCGCTTCCTCGAAATGCGCGGCGCCGACGGCGGGCCGTGGCGGCGCATCTGCGCGCTGCCGGCCTTCTGGGTCGGGCTGCTCTACGACGAGGCGGCGCTGGAGGCTGCCGAGGCGTTGACCGCGAGCTGGACCTACAAGGAAGTGCTGGCAATGCGCAACGCGGTGCCGGAGCTGGGCATTTCGGCGCCGTTCCGCAACACGACCTTGCGCGATGTCGCCCGCGACGTGCTCGCCATTTCGCGCTCGGGGCTGAAGAACCGCGCCCGCAAGAACCGCGACGGCTATGACGAGACCTCGTTCCTGAACACGCTGGACGAAGTCGTGGCGCGCGGCACGACCAGCGCCGAGGAAATGCTGTCGGCCTACCACACGCGCTGGGGCGGCTCGATCGAGCCCGTGTTCATGGAATATGCTTACTGACCCTTCGCCGTCCGCCCGGCGGAGAGGGCGGCAAAAGCCGCTTCAATCAGCGATGGAAACGAACTAGGCTTCTCCAACGAGGATGTTCCCGGAGGAGAACCCAATGCCTTCCCTGTTCGACATATTCGCCCAGGCCCAGAACGGCGCCGGCATGCAGGCGCTGGCTCAGCAGTTCGGGCTTTCGATGCAGCAGACCCAGGCCGCGGTCGAGGCGCTGCTGCCGGCCTTTTCGCAAGGGCTGCAGCGCAACACGGCCGACCCCTACGGGCTCGGCGCTTTCATGACGGCGATGGCGAGCGGCCAGCACGCCAAATATTTCGAGGACGCGACCCGGGCCTTCTCGCCGCAAGGCATCAACGAGGGCAACGGCATTCTTGGCCATCTGTTCGGCTCGAAGGAGCTGTCGCGGGCCGTCGCCAGCCAGGCCGCGCAAGCGACCGGTCTCAGCCAGCAGGTGCTGCAGCAGATGCTGCCGGCGATGGCCTCGATGATGATGGGCGGGCTGTTCAAGCAGACCACCAACCAGATGCAGGCGGCGGGCGGCTTCGGCGGCGGCGGCAATCCGCTCGGCGAGATCATACAGCAGATGATGCGACAGGCGGGCGGCAGCGCGCAGCAGCCGCAACAGGCGCCCAATCCCTACGGCGACAACCCGCTCGGCAAGGTGCTGCAGGACATGTTCGGCGGCGGCGCGCAGCAGCCGCCGAGCCAGCCGCAGCAGGCGCCCAATCCCTATGGCGACAACCCGCTCGGCAAGGTGCTGCAGGACATGTTCGGCGGCGGCGCGCAACAGCCGCAAGGCCGGACGCAGCCGCAGGCCCAAAGCCCCTATGGCGACAACCCGCTGGGCAAGATGTTCGAGGAGATGCTGCGGCAAGGTGGCGACGGTTTCGGCTTGCCCGGGGCCGAGCCGGCGCCGCAGCAACCGCAGGCGTCTCAGCCACGCCAGGCGCCGCAGCCGCAGACCAATCCGAGCGGCAGGCCGCGGAACCCGTTCGACGATATCTTCGGCAAGATGTTCGAGACCGGCGCGCAGCAGCGCGACGAGTATCAGAAGGGCATGGAGACGATTTTCGATCAGTTCAAGCGGGGCATGGATCGACGATAGCCCGAAAAGAAAAGCCCGGTCCTTGGGAGGACCGGGCAGCGTGCAGGCAGGCCGGGGGAACCGGCAGGGAGTGGGGAGCCTGCATGAACCTTGGTCGCCGCGCCCCTTGAAAAGGTTCAGGGCGACCGAATGCGCCAGCCGGCTGGATCAAGCCACCTTGCGGGCGAGATCCTCGATCGTGTCGACCCGGTCGCTGGCGATCGCGCGCAGCTTCACGGTCGGATCACGGCCAAAGGGCACGGCAACGGCGACGTGAAGGTCGGCGCGTGTCAGGCCGATGTCGGCGAGCCCGGCGTCCGACATCTCGCCGAGGCGATAGAATTCGCGGCGGTTTTTCCAGGCTCGGTAGGCATCGGCGACGGCATTGAGCACGCGCGTCGCAACGGCCGGACGCGTGGTGACGCGCGAGGTCTCGGTGGCGAAATCAAACGTGGTCATGTCAGTCCTCCTTCAGAGTCGAGCAGACGAAGCCGGGCAAACGTCGCTGGGAGGAGCGCCGTTCCGGTCTCGATTCACATGCCTTCATGTGGATGTTGGGGAATGTGCCACCGTGCGATTGATTAATCCAACGAATGTTTCTAATCTTTAGCATCAACATCAATGATGGATTGGACCGATGAAAGCGCCGCTCGATCTCGATCAGTTGCAGACCTTCATCTCGATCGCCGATACCGGCAGCTTCACCCGCGCGGCGGAAGAGGTGCACCGGACGCAGTCGGCGGTGTCGATGCAGATGCGCCGGCTGGAGGAGCGGATCGGCAAGCCGCTGTTCGAAAAGGACGGCCGCACCAACAAGCTGACCGAGGAAGGCGACAGGCTGCTTTCCTATGCGAGGCGGCTGATCTTCCTCAACCGGGAGACGCTGGCCGCCTTCGACGACAAGCGGCTGGAAGGCACGATCCGCATCGGCACGCCGGACGACTACGCCGACCGCTTCCTGCCCGAGATCATGGCGCGCTTCACGCGCTCCAATCCGCGGGTCGAGCTGACCGTCATCTGCGAGCCGACGCCGGGACTGGTCGAACACATCAAGCGCGGCAATCTCGACCTGGCCCTGGTGACGCACAACGACACGCGCGGCCAGTCGGAAGTGGTGCGGCGCGAGCCGCTGTTGTGGGTGACCTCGGCAAACCATGCCACGCATGAGCAGGAAATCCTGCCGATGGCCTTCGGCCGGCCGAACTGCATCTGGCGCCGCGCCGCCGTCGACGTGCTCGACCGGCAGAACCGCGAGTACCGCATCCTGTTCTCCAGCTTCTCGGCGACCGTCATCACCGCCGCGGTGCTTTCCGGCCTCGCGATCTCGGTGCTGCCCGAATGCGCGCTGCGGCCCGGCATGCGCGTGCTCGGCGAGGCCGACGGCTTCGGCACCCTGCCCGACTGCCGCATCGGCATCATGCGCGGCCAAACCTCGCAGCCGGAGATCGTCGACGCGCTTGCCCGCCACATCTGCGAAAGCCTCGACAACATATCGGTGCCGCTCGGCGAAGAGACGGGAAGCTTCGATTTCGCCGCGCTCGCCTTCACCAAGATGAAGCGGACCAAGCCGAACCAGATCATGCCGGGCTGGTAGGGTCTTTCCTAGGCGCGCGCGGCCGCCGGCACGACGTCGTGCGGCTTAGCCAGGCCGGAAAGGCCGAGCAACTGGGCCGGTTCGAGCGGTGGCGACAGGAAATAGCCCTGGAACTGCCGGCAGCCCATGGCGACCAGCAGGATCTTCTGCGCCTCGGTCTCGACCCCCTCGGCGGTGACGTCGACGCCGAGCGCGACGGCGAGGTCGATCAGCGCCTTGACGATCGCCGCCGCATTGGCCTCGCCGTCGAGCAGCCGCACAAAGGAGCGGTCGATCTTGAGCTTGTCGATGGCGTGGCGGCGCAGATAGCTCAGCGACGAATAGCCGGTGCCGAAATCGTCGAGCACGATGCCGACACCGGACTCGCGCAAGGCCGTCAGAGCTGCCCGCGAGGCATCGCTGTTTTCCAGAAGCACGCTCTCGGTGATCTCGAGCTGCAGGCGCTGCGGCGCCAGGCCGGTATCGGCGAGGATCGAAGCAACCTGTTCGGCAAAGCCGGCGTCACGCAACTGCAGCGGCGACACATTGACGGCGAGCCACGGCAATTCGGTGCGCACGGCGAAGCGGCAGGCTTCCTGCAGCACCCATGCGCCGAGCTGGCCGATCATGCCGCGCTCCTCGGCAATGGCGATGAACTGCGCCGCCGGCAAGGCGCCGTGCACCTCATGCCCCCAGCGGATCAGCGCCTCCGCGCCCAGGATCGTCTTGCCGTTTGCCGCGAACACCGGCTGGTAGGCGAGCCCAATGCCGGTGCCACCATCGAGGGCCTTGCGAAGCTCGGTCTCGACCTTGCGCTTGCGCAAGAGAAGGTCGTCCATGTCGCCGGCGAAGACCTGGTGCCGGCCGCGGCCATTCTTCTTGGCCTCGTAAAGCGCGATGTCGGCCTTGCGCAGCAGATCGTCGGCATCGATCTCGGCGCCGACCGACAGCGCGATGCCGATGCTGGCGCTGATGAAGACCTGATCGTCGATCAGCTTGAACGGCTCCTGCAGCTTCTGCAGCAGCCGCTCGGCAATATCCTCCGCGGCGCGGATATCGCGGATGTCGATGAGGATCAGCGCGAATTCGTCGCCGCCCAGGCGCGCCACGGTGTCGACTTCACGAACGGTATGCTGGAGCCTGGCCGCCGTCTGGCGCACCAGTTCGTCGCCAGCCGGATGGCCGAGCGTGTCATTGATATGCTTGAAGCGGTCGAGATCGAGGTAGAGCAGCGCCACTTTCCCCATATCGTGACCGGCCGTGTCGTGGGTGGTCCTGAGCAGGGCCCGCCGGAGCCGATCCTCGAACAGGGCGCGGTTGGGCAGACCCGTGAGCGTGTCGTGGAAAGCGAGGTATTGCGCCTCGTCCTGGCTGGTCTGCAGCGCCGACGATGCGCGGCGCAGGCGGCGCAGCAGGAAGGCGAGCACGCTCGCCGCGAGCAGCAGGCCGATTATCAAGGCCGGGGCCGCCTTGCGCACCAGCGTCAGGCCGGGCCGTTCCTGGTCCCAGCCGATATAGCCGAGAATGACACCGCGAGAATCCAAGAGCGGAATGGCAGCCGAGCCGGTCGGCTGCGACAGCGGCAGCAGATGCGCGCCGTCCAGCAGATATTTTTCGGCGATCTTGCCGATCACCTTGTCGCTGATGAACTCGACCGAGATGTGGAGGTATTCGCTGCCCGGTGCCTGGGTGAGCCGGTTCGTGCTGGGGACGAGCGGCATGATGCTGAGAATGGCCGGCTTGCCGCCGAGCGCCACCAGGTCTTCGCCGACCATCTTCGCCGGCGCGGCCGAAGCGTCCTCGCTCGGCGGCTCGGCCATCTTAGCGCGCAGACTTTCGATGGTGGGCAGCAATGCGGGCGCGTCCTCGCCATAGACGGACGGATCGAGCACCTTGCCTTCCCGCATGGCGTGAACCGGACGGTTTGCGGCATCCAGCACATAGACCCGGTTGTGGCCGTAATAGGAGTACATCCAGACGCTGAGGTTCTCCTCTATCCAGGCCTGGTTTCCCGCCTTCACGTTGATGATGGAATCATCCCAGACGGTCACGCTCTCCTGCTCGCGCTCCACCGCCGCGATCTGATCCTTCAAGCCATTGGCAAAGAATATCTTTTGCCGCTCGAGCGAGACATGATCGGCCTGGGCAGTGGCGTAGAAGCCGAAGCCGACGACCATGGCCAGCGCGAAGGCGGCGAGCATCAGCACGGTCAGCGTGACCTGATGCGTCAATGGGCTGTTGCTTGCGCGTGCGCTCATGCGTTCCTGGCCAGCTGCGTTGCCGACAAGTCAAAGCAAATTGGGCTTAAGATCGCGTTATAATATTAGCGCGGATTGAGCGCCGCCTTGACGCGGACGGGCAACCACCCCTCAATCGGCCGATGAGCGATACGGCATCCGAATCACGCAGCAATGCCACCGAATACACGGTGAGCGAGATCTCCGGAGCGCTGAAGCGCACGGTCGAGGACGCGTTCGGCAATGTGCGGGTGCGCGGCGAGATTTCCGGCTATCGCGGCCCGCATTCGTCCGGCCACGCCTATTTCGCATTGAAGGACGACCGCGCGCGGCTCGATGCCGTGGTGTGGAAGACCACGATGAGCCGGCTGAAATTCCGCCCCGAGGAAGGGATGGAGGTGATCGCCACCGGCAGGCTGACGACCTATCCCGGCAAGTCCAATTACCAGATCGTCATCGACAATCTGGAACCGGCCGGTGCCGGCGCGCTGATGGCGCTGCTCGAGGAACGCAAGCGCCGGCTGCAGGCCGAGGGCCTGTTCGATGCCGGCCGCAAGCGGCGGCTGCCGTTCATGCCCGGCGTCATCGGCGTCGTCACCTCGCCGACCGGCTCGGTGATCCGCGACATCATCCACCGCATCAAGGACCGCTTCCCGCTGCACGTCCTGGTCTGGCCGGTCAGGGTGCAGGGCGAGACGGCGGGCGCGGAAGTGACCGCCGCGGTCAACGGCTTCAACGCGCTCGCCCGGGATGGCGCCATCCCTCATCCCGACGTGCTGATCGTGGCGCGCGGCGGCGGCAGCCTCGAGGATCTCTGGGGCTTCAACGACGAGGCCCTGGCGCGCGCGGTCGCCGCCTCGCGCATTCCGGTCATCTCCGCCGTCGGCCACGAGACGGACTGGACGCTGATCGACTTCGCGGCCGACATGCGGGCGCCGACGCCGACGGGCGCGGCCGAGATCGCCGTGCCGGTCAGGGCCGACCTCGAAGCGACGCTGGCAAGCCTCGCAGCACGGCTCAGAGCTTGCGCCTCGCGCAATCTCGAACGCAAGCGCCAGGCGGTGCGCGCGGCGGCGCGGGCGCTGCCCTCGCCCGATCAGTTGTTGGCCCTGCCACGCCGCCGCTTCGACGAGGCGACGAGCCGGCTCGGCCGGGCCCTGACGGTGAGCAACGAGCGCAAGCCCG
>NZ_RZOF01000720.1:0-432 GCF_003998955.1 Mesorhizobium sp. M4B.F.Ca.ET.017.02.2.1
GCCTTGTCGGTGAAATACCAGGTCATCGAGGTGATGTGCCGCGGTTCGCCGCCGGCTTCGGCGAGCACCGTGACGACATTGGCGAGCGTCTGGCGCACCTGGCCGACGAAGTCGTCGGTCTCGAACTTGCATTCGGCGTTCCAGCCGACCTGGCCGCCGATGAAAACCAGCCGCCCGCCGGCCGCGACGCCATTGGCGTAGCCGATCGGTTTGGCCCAGCCTTTCGGCTGCAGGATGGTGTGCACGTCTAGCTCCCCCTAGTTCAAATACGGTTCGCAAGGCATGATCTCATGCCGCCCCAATGACCTGCCTGGCGATCACCACCTTCTGCACATCCGAGGCTCCCTCGTAGATTCGCAGCGCCCGGATCTCGCGGTAGAGGCTCTCGACGATGTGGCCCTTGCGCACGCCATCGCCGCCATGCAGCTGCAC
>NZ_RZOF01000721.1:0-429 GCF_003998955.1 Mesorhizobium sp. M4B.F.Ca.ET.017.02.2.1
AGCTTTTCCAGCACGTTCATCGCCATTCCCATGGCGCTTTTTCACGCGCTTCCGGCCGCGGCCGCCTGGCCCTATGTCGTGCTCTCGGCCGGCCTGCAGGTCGGCTACAGCGTGTTCCTTGTCGCCGCCTACCGCTATGGCGAGCTGGGGCAGGTCTATCCGATCGTGCGCGGCAGCGTGCCGTTGCTGGTTACGCTTGGCAGCTTCCTCATGGCCGGCCAGCGGCTCACCACGCCGGAGATCGCCGGCGTCGCGCTGGTCGCCTGCGGCATCATGGGATTGTCGCTTGGCAAGGGAAGGGCATCGACGACGTCGATCCTCTACGCGCTGGCGACGGGCGCGATCATCGCCGCCTACGCAACCGTAGATGCGATCGGCGTCCGCGCCGCCGGCGACAGCGGCGCCTACACCGCCTGGGTGCTGCTGATC
>NZ_RZOF01000722.1:0-427 GCF_003998955.1 Mesorhizobium sp. M4B.F.Ca.ET.017.02.2.1
GGCCGCGCTGAAGCCCCATACAACAAGAACCATCTCCCCGCCGCATTCGGCTCAGGCTCCTCTAACGGCTCCGGCACCGCCACGGCTGCCAGCTTCGCCGCTTTCGGCCTCGGCGAGGAAACCTGGTCGTCCGGTCGCGCGCCGGCCTCCAACAACGCGCTGGTCGCCTACACGCCGTCGCGCGGCGTCATCTCCGTCAGGGGCAACTGGCCGCTGGTGCCGACCATGGACGTGGTGGTGCCGCACACACGCTCCGTCGCCGACATGCTGGAACTGCTCGACGTGATCGTCGCCGACGATGCCGAGGCGAGGGGAGATTTCTGGCGGCTGCAGCCCTGGGTGCCGATTCCGAAAGCCTCGGCGCTGAGGCCGGCGAGCTACGCCGGGCTTCCCCTGGCGGGCGCGCTCAAGGGCAAGCGGCTCGGCG
>NZ_RZOF01000723.1:0-427 GCF_003998955.1 Mesorhizobium sp. M4B.F.Ca.ET.017.02.2.1
GGTTCGGCAGCTCCCTCTTATCCGCCATTCAGCCTGGTTGGCTGCGGCAGCGTCGGATCGAAAACCGCTCTGCATCTGGCCCGTGCCGGCGCCCAGATCTTGGCCGTCTCCGACAGCAACGAGCTGCGGCCCCACAACATGGCCCGGCACGCCCTCGTGCGGCCACCCCTGCCGTGGCCGAAGGCGTTTGAACTGTCTGACGAGCTGGCCCTGCTCGGGCAGAAACCGGAAGCCCATCTGATTGACGTGGTTAGGGGCCTGAAGCGTGCGGACAATCGCCTGCTGATTTCGCCGCCCGGGACCGGCACGCTGCTCAACACGACCGCATCGAGCCTGGTGCGCGATGCCCTGTCAATGGTGAGCCCTGCCGAGCTGCCGGCACGCATGGCGGAGATCGCCCTTTTCGGGCGCGGCCGTGGCGGTTTCG
>NZ_RZOF01000724.1:0-427 GCF_003998955.1 Mesorhizobium sp. M4B.F.Ca.ET.017.02.2.1
ATGCTCAACTTCATCTGGAGACCGGCCATATAGGAAGTGGCCACCTCGCCGCCGCCGTGAACCAGCAATGCCACCGCATGGCCGAACTGGACCTCCCCCTTGCCGCGCGGAATGTCGATGTCGGCGCGGAAAATGACGGCGATCCGCAATTCATCGGTTGAACTGGTCATCTCGCACCTAACACTTCATCCCGATATGAACTTGCCACGAAGTCGTCGATCCAGGCCAGATCCGGCTCTGCTGGCAACGTTGAAGCTGCCGCCGCAGCCTCAACGCGCTCGAGAAGGTACTCGATCTCTGCCGCCACAACCTGGTACGGCAGGAGTCCCCGCTTGATCTCGAGCACATGGGCAGCATTCGGCAATGGAAAGGTCACGAAACCGGTCAGGAGGAGCTCGATTGCTTGGTTTCCGACGCGCACGGCATG
>NZ_RZOF01000725.1:0-419 GCF_003998955.1 Mesorhizobium sp. M4B.F.Ca.ET.017.02.2.1
ATCCGCTTCCGCGCCCGCTCCTTTGTCGCTTTCACGCTCACCCCGGAAGCTCCCATCGACGACTGGCTGGAGGGACTCGATCACTGGATCGGCAACTCGCCGGGCTATTTCGCCGGCCGCCCGGTGGTGCTGGATCTGAACACTTTGAAGCCGGGGCCGGAGGAGATCGCGGCGCTGGTTGGCGTGCTCGGCTCGCGCGGCATCCGCGTCTACGCCGTCGAGCTCGACGGCGCCGAGCTCGGGCCCGATTTGCCGCCGCTGCTCGCCGGCGCCAAGGAAGCCACCGCCGAGGGTCTGCTGGGCAGGGCTGCGCGCAAGGCGAAGGCGGAGGAAATCACGGTCGAGACGGCCACCGTTGAGGATGTGCAGCAGGGACAGGTGCGGGCGCAGCAGGATGAGCTGTTGAAGCTCGACGAGGC
>NZ_RZOF01000726.1:0-416 GCF_003998955.1 Mesorhizobium sp. M4B.F.Ca.ET.017.02.2.1
CTGCTGTCATCGAGCTTGCATTGATCGAATATGCAGAACGTCGCGGTATGAAGGCGCCGGACGTGGAGGATGACCGATAGTTTGGGTCGGATCCGGCCTTCGGCGCAGAATTCATCTAAGGAGGGAGCTCAGGGTTGCGACCCCCGGGGCACTCGCCGCCTCTCGCGGGAGTTTTCTCGTCGAGCGTTGTATGTCCCCTGGCTCGTGCCCGTCCGTGCCCGAATCTGTTGGGAACTACCTTCTTGCCGCACGAGCCACCTGATGATGTCGGGCTGGATGCCGATCACTCCTCCGAAGACATGATCCCGGTCCTTGGTGGCGCTTTTCTTTGCCTTGCCGTCGCCGCCGGTGGCCGACACCGGACCAGAAATGCCTGTGCCGACGTCATTCCCGCCGTGCACGGCGGTGTATTGCGG
>NZ_RZOF01000727.1:0-410 GCF_003998955.1 Mesorhizobium sp. M4B.F.Ca.ET.017.02.2.1
GTCGCCGTCTTTGCCTATTTCGTCTTCCGCGAGGATCTCAACGGCTGGCGCATCGCCGGCATTGCCTGCATCTGCGCCGGCACAATTCTGATCGCGCAAAGTGGACGAGGGCATGAGGACCAGACCGCTTCCATCACCTCCGACAAGGTCGGCACAAGCGAGATCCTTCGATGAGACATGTGATTTTCGGCGGCGACGGCTTCGTCGGTCGTCATCTTGCGCCCAAGCTCGCCGCCGACGGCGAGAACGTCGTCGTCGCCGACATCGTCAAGAGCGACCTGCCGCATTATCGCTCGGTGCGCTTCATCACTTGCGACGTCACCAATCCGGCTTCGGTCGCGGCGGTCGGGCTCAAGGCCGACGACATGGTCTACAATTTGTCGGCCAAGATGCTGTCGCCGATCCAGGTC
>NZ_RZOF01000728.1:0-407 GCF_003998955.1 Mesorhizobium sp. M4B.F.Ca.ET.017.02.2.1
GCCGGCGCGAGACGATCGTCACCCACGGCCCCGGCAGCTTCGTCGGCGAGCTGGCGCAGCTTTCGGCCCGGCCCTCGCTGGTCAATGCCGAGGCCGCCGGGCCGGTCGAGGCTTTCGTCATTCCCTCGCGGCGGGTGCGCGACCTGATGGTGCAGGAGGCCAATCTCGGCGAGCGCATCATGCGGGCGCTCATCCTGCGCCGCGTCGGGCTCTTGGAAAGCGCCACCAGCGGGCCGATCATCATCGGACCATCAGGCAATGCCGACGTGCTGCGGCTGCAGGGCTTCCTGGCCCGCAGCGGCCAGCCGCACCGCGTGCTCGATTCCGGCGGCGACCCCTGCGCCAAAACCCTGGTCGAGCGCTTCGATGTCGACCCGCACCATCTGCCCGTCGTGCTGTGTCCGAAC
>NZ_RZOF01000729.1:0-407 GCF_003998955.1 Mesorhizobium sp. M4B.F.Ca.ET.017.02.2.1
TCTACATGCTCGCCACCGCAATGACAGTCGCCATGCTGATCGCCACCGTATTCGGGCTGCATCAGGAGGCACAACGCATCCGCGTCAAGGCAACCACCAAGCGCTTCGAAGGCTTCGGCCCGCGCAAGCCGTATCGTCACTACTGAGTCAGTCCAGAACTAAGTCAGTCCAGACTTGCTGCCACGCCGGCCAACGGGCCGGCGTTGTCATGTCTGGACTTATTCAGCGCTTTCCGGACCGGTATCAGTCTCGGGAGCAGACTCCGTACCGCCCTCGATGGTCTCTTCGCTTTCCTCGTCCGCCTGCGGCTCCGAGATGCGCTCGACCGAAACCACCTTCTCGCCTTCAGCCGTGTTGAAGATGGTCACGCCCTTGGTGGCGCGGCTGGCGAAACGGATGCCGTTGAC
>NZ_RZOF01000072.1:0-21112 GCF_003998955.1 Mesorhizobium sp. M4B.F.Ca.ET.017.02.2.1
GAGCCGCATCAGCGTTGCCAGGTTCCCCTTCATGCCCTCGCCATGAACCGGCGGCAGGCGCAGCACCGCGGCGTCGGAACGGCCGGCCGATCGATAGGCATCGAGCGTCCTGATCTCGCCTTCGCGCTTCGAGCTGCCATAGGCGTCTTGCGGGGCAGGGGGCGTCTCCTCATCGATGGTGCCGCTGAAGCCGGGACCGACCACCGCCCGGATCGACGACAGGTAGAGGAAGCGTCCGCTTGCCAGCGTCGCCGCGGCACCCGCAAGCTGCCCAGTCAGCGCTCCGTTCACCGCCAGATAGTCGTGCTCGCTGGCGTCGCGGTCATTGTTCAGCGCCGCGCAGTGAACGACATGCGTCACATCCTGCATCACCGCCAGGAACGCATCGGCCGGGGCATCGAAGCCGGGCAGCAGAACCGCGTCGCTTGTCCGCCCCAGCCGTTCCGGGTGACGCGAGGCGATCCGCACCTCGAGCCCAGCATCGCGCAGTCGATTCACGACCTGGCGTCCGACGAGTCCCGTCGCGCCTGTGACCAGCACTTTCATGGCGTTACCCCGGGTTTGCGCATCCCCGTGGTCAGGCGGCCGGAGCCGCCGCCGCCAGCTCCCGCGGCAGCTCCTGCTGGCGTCCCGATGCGAGGTAGGTCCCGGCGACCACGAAGACCATGAATGTCGAATCAAGGATATCGTGGCCGAGCAGGATGCCGGTCATTCCGCCGATCAGGTAGACGATCACCGTGACGGCGACCATCGTTGCGCCGAAGCGCTCCAGCGGATCGGCGCTGGCGCGCAGGACCCTTGCCGCGTTCCACGCCGCGACCACGAAGATCGCCGCCAGCGTGATGGCCCCGGCCAAGCCGGCCTGCACCAGCGCGGTCAGGAAACCGTTGTGGAAATGGCTGAAGCCCGCGGCCATGCCGAACTGGTCGTGAAAACCTTGTTTCATCAGCGCCTGGCTGGCGGCGATGCCATGGCCGAAAATCGGAGCGTCCCGGAACGCATCGAGCCCGATTTGCCACAGGGCCACGCGCAGTCCCGTCGCCGTCGAATGGTCGCCCTTGGCAAGCGCGTCCCAGTCGCTGAATAGGAAATCCGCACGTTCCGACACGATGTGGAAACCGAGAATGCCGATCACCAGCGACATCGCGGCGGCGATCAGCAAGAGACGCACGAGACTTGCCTCCTCCAGCTTGCGCCGGTTGATCAGAAGCACGGCGAGGACCGATACCGGCACGGCCACCCAGATGATGCGTGTGCCCGAATAGAGGATCGCGATGATGCCGGTCACGGCCGCCAGGAGCAGCAGGCCCTTGGGTCGCTCAATGCCCGAAAGCGCGCCGGCCAGACACATCATGACGCCGAGGCAGGTGACCGTGGCGAATGGGATGGCGTTTCCGGCTCCGCCCTCGGCCCGCATGCCTAGCCAGTAATACTGCGCCACGGCCAGCACGAGGGCGCCGAAACATGCCGCCATGCTGGCCACCACGACGATGCGGGCAAGCGTCGCCTTGGCGGTGATGCTCCAGGTCGAGTAGGAGATCGGGAAGAGCAGGAAGGTGACCAGCGCCAGGAGATGCGGCGCATCGGCCCGGAGCGCGTTGTTGACGACCGACGCCAGCAGATATGCCGCGCAATAGGCATAGATCGCGACCGTCATGGCGAGCATCGGCGGGTCGAAATTGAAGCGCCGCCGCCTCAGGGCGAGCAGAAGCACCGACCAAAGGCCGCCGCCGTTGAACACGAAACTCACGGCCGAACCCAGCACCGGCGGACAAAAGAAGCAAAGGATCGAGAAGTAGACGTTGATCTGCGCGGGCGTGAGGTGCCGTCTGATGGATAAAAGCGGGTTCAATGCTCTGTTTCGCAATGTCTGGGGGTCGTTGGGACGCCGTGTTGGTCCGCGACGGCGGACGCGATCACCTTCGAAGCCTATCTGGTGCCACGGCGCGCGGGTAGCATTTGTGGCCGGTATAGCGGCTGGGTCCGATTCCCGATAGTGCGGCCGCTGGAGGGCTCATCACAAATCGGCAGCCCGGCCCGCATCCGCGTGAGCGGGAACCTCGCGCTGCCGGGCTGGCTGCGGTCAACCGAAAGGCAATAGTTTCTCCGTTCTTTGTC
The DNA here is from genome assembly GCF_003998955.1 of Mesorhizobium sp. M4B.F.Ca.ET.017.02.2.1. Classification (NCBI taxonomy): domain Bacteria; kingdom Pseudomonadati; phylum Pseudomonadota; class Alphaproteobacteria; order Hyphomicrobiales; family Phyllobacteriaceae; genus Mesorhizobium; species Mesorhizobium sp. M4B.F.Ca.ET.017.02.2.1. The sequence goes on from NZ_RZOF01000072.1 coordinate 2,119, forward strand.
ATGCATCAGGCGGTAGGGCAGGATTTTCCCACATACGCACCGATCGTGGAAAATTCATTCCGGATTGGCCGTCTGGCGGGCGCGTCTGGCATTGTTCCCCGCAATCGCGATCTGCTAGAACGCCGGCACGAATGTCCAGAAGCAAAGCTTGAACCGGGCTGTTTCTACGAAACGGTGCCTGATCCGTTGATGCAAGGTCTGGATGGCACGAGAGAACGCTCACAGTCCATGAATATCGCCCTTACGCACCTGCAGCGGCTCGAGGCCGAATCCATCCACATCTTCCGCGAGGTGGCGGCCTCCTTCTCCAAGCCCGTCATGCTCTATTCGGTCGGCAAGGATTCTTCCGTGCTGATGCACCTGGCGATGAAGGCCTTCTTCCCGGCCAAGCCGCCTTTTCCCTTCCTGCACGTCGACACCACCTGGAAGTTCCGCGAGATGATCGCCTTTCGCGACCAGATGGCGCAGAAACTCGGCTTCGACCTCCTGGTGCACGTCAACGAGGACGGCGTGCGCGACGGCATCAACCCGTTCGACCATGGCTCGAACACCCATACCCATGTGATGAAGACGGTGGCTCTGCGCCAGGCGCTCGACAAATACGGCTTCGACGCCGCCTTCGGCGGCGCCCGCCGCGACGAGGAGAAGTCGCGCGCAAAGGAGCGCATCTTCTCCTTCCGCAACGCCCAGCATTCCTGGGATCCGAAGAACCAGCGGCCGGAAATGTGGAAGATCTTCAACACCCGCATTGCCGCCGGCGAGTCGATCCGCGTCTTTCCGCTGTCGAACTGGACCGAGCTCGACATCTGGCAGTACATCCTGCAGGAAAACATCCCGATCGTGCCGCTGTATTTCGCCAAGGAGCGGCCGGTGGTCGAGCGCGACGGCATGCTGATCCTCAAGGACGACGACCGCATGCAGCTGCGGCCCGGCGAGGCGGTCGAAAACCGGCTGGTCCGCTTCCGCACGCTGGGCTGCTATCCGCTAACCGGCGCCATCGAGTCCGATGCCGACACGCTGGAGGCCATCGTCGGCGAGATGCTGACGGCGCGCACCTCGGAGCGCCAGGGCCGCCTCATCGACCGCGACGAAGCGGGCTCGATGGAAAAGAAGAAGCGCGAGGGGTATTTTTGAGCATGCGCCACATCATGGCCAAAAGCCTCGCCCCCACCGACTCGATCCGCGAATACATGGCCGCGCAGGAAAAGAAGTCGCTGCTTCGCTTCCTCACTTGCGGCTCGGTTGACGACGGCAAGTCGACGCTGATCGGGCGTCTGCTGTCGGACACCAAGCAGATCTTCGAAGACCAGCTTGCCGCGCTGGAGCGCGATTCGCGCAAGCACGGCACGACAGGCGACGACATTGATTTCGCGCTGCTGGTCGACGGGCTCGAAGCCGAGCGCGAGCAGGGCATCACCATCGACGTCGCCTACCGCTTCTTCGCCACCCCGAAGCGCAAGTTCATCGTCGCCGACACGCCCGGCCACGAGCAGTACACGCGCAACATGGCGACCGGCGCCTCGACCGCCGATCTCGCCATCGTGCTGATCGACGCGCGCCAGGGGGTGCTGCGCCAGACCAGGCGCCATTCGATCATCGCCTCGCTGCTCGGCATTCGCCACATTGTGCTGGCCGTCAACAAGATCGACCTCGTCGATTTCGACCAGGCGGTGTTCGACAAGATCGTCGAGGACTACAGCCGGTTCTCGCACAATCTCGGCTTCCAGACGATCGCGCCGATCCCGATGTCGGCCCGCTATGGCGACAATGTCTCCAGCCGCTCCGCCAACATGCAATGGTATTCCGGGCCGACACTGATCGAGCACTTGGAAACCGTTTCGGTCGACGAGGCCGCGGTCGAGCAGCCGTTCCGTTTCCCGGTGCAGTACGTCAATCGGCCCAATCTCGATTTCCGCGGTTTTGCCGGCACCATCGCTTCCGGCTCGGTTGCGCAGGGCGACGAGGTCGTCGTCGCCAAGTCCGGCAAGTCGTCCCGCGTCAAGCGCATCGTCGCCCATGGCGGCGACCTTGCCCAAGCGGTCGCCGGCCAGGCGATCACGCTCGTCCTCGACGACGAGGTCGAGGTGTCGCGCGGCAACATCCTGGTCGCGCCAGCGTCGCGGCCGCAGGTCGCCGACCAGTTCGCCGCCAACATCGTCTGGTTCGACGAGCATGCGCTGCTGCCCGGCCGCTCCTACATCCTGCGCACCGAAACCGACCAGGTGAGCGCCACCGTCACCGAGCTGAAGTACCGCGTCAACGTCAACGACTTCGCCCACGAGGCGGCGAAGTCGCTGGAGATGAACGAGGTCGGCATCTGCAATCTCTCGACGCGCTCGCCGATCGCCTTCGACAATTTCGCCGAGAACCGCACCACCGGCGCCTTCATCCTGATCGACCGCATCAGCAATGCCACGGTCGGCGCCGGCATGATCCTGCATTCGCTGCGCCGCGCCGAAAACATCCATTGGCAGTCGCTCGATGTCGGCAAGCGCGGCCGTTCCGACCTGAAGAACCAGCGCCCGGCCGTGTTCTGGTTCACCGGCCTTTCCGGCTCTGGCAAGTCGACCATCGCCAACCTGTTCGAAAAGAAGCTGTTCGCCTCCGGGCGCCACACCTATATCCTCGACGGCGACAATGTCCGCCACGGCCTCAACCGCGATCTGGGCTTCACCGACGCCGACCGCGTCGAGAACATCCGCCGCGTCGCCGAGGTCGCCCGCCTGATGGCCGATGCCGGCCTGATCGTCATTGTCTCCTTCATCTCGCCCTTCGCCGCCGAACGGCGCGTGGCGCGCGAACTGATGGCCGATGGCGAATTCGTCGAGGTGTTCGTCGACACGCCCTTCGAGGAATGCGCAAGGCGCGACCCGAAGGGCCTCTATGCGCGCGCGCTTAGTGGCGAGATCAAGAATTTCACCGGCGTCGATTCACCCTATGAAGCTCCGGAGAATCCCGAAATCCATCTCAAGACGCTCGGCAGATCGGCCGAGGAGATGGTAGAGGCCCTGGAACTCTGGCTGAACGAGCGCGACATTGCCGAAGACCAATACGACAGCGGCGGCGGCATCTGACGACGAGGTAATGCTCGGCGTGTTCGAGCGCCTGGCGCTGGACGCCGGGCGCGAGGTCATGCGCGTCTTTCACGAAGGCTGCGCCGTCGACCGCAAGTCCGACTCCTCGCCGGTGACGGAAGCCGACCGCGAGAGCGAGAAGATCATCCTCGCCGGCCTGCGCGCTGCTTATCCGGCCATTCCTTGCGTGGCCGAGGAAGAGGTGGCGGCCGGCATCGCGACACCCGATCTCGACGGCGTCTTCTTTCTCATCGATCCGCTCGACGGCACCAAGGAGTTCGTCAACCGCCGCACCGATTTCACGGTCAACATCGCGCTCATTCGTCACGGCGTGCCGGAAGTCGGTGTCGTCTTCGCGCCCTGCACCGGGCGTTTCTTCTCGGGCCGGCCGGGCAGGGCGGAAGCGATCGAGGTCGATGGCGAGTTTCGCATCACCGGCCGCCGGCCGATTGCCGTGCGGGCAGGGGGGACGCCGCTCGCCGTCGTCGCCAGCCGCTCGCACAATACGCCCGAAACCGATGCCTTCATTCGCGACCTCGGTGCCGCCGAGATCGTCTCGGTCGGCTCGTCGCTGAAATTCTGCCTCGTCGCCGCCGCCGAGGCCGACGTCTATCCGCGCTTTGGCCGCACCATGGAATGGGATACGGCGGCGGGCGATGCGGTATTGCGCGCAGCCGGCGGCATGACGCGCACGTTGGACGGCCAGCCGCTCGCCTACGGCAAGCGCAACCAGGCCAGCGACGCCGATTTCGCGAATCCGCACTTTATTGCGACCGGGAAGGCAGCCAAGGCAGTGTGAGCGGCCGCGATCGGGGTCAACCTGACCGCTGCTGGAGGCGCTGCCTGTCGATGATTTCGATCTGACGGCGGGATCTGATCTCGATAATCCCGTCGCATTTCAGCCTCGACAGCTCGCGCGAGACCGTCCCGATGGTCAATCCCAGGAAATCGGCGATCTCGGCCCGTGTAAGCGGCAGTTCGAAGGCCAGCGTCCGATCGTCTTGCGCGACCATGGGGTCGAGATGTCTGCCGATCTGGCCGAGGAAGCTTGCCAGCTTCTCCGAGGCAGTCTTGCGGCCGAGCGCGACCATCCATTCCCGCGCCTCGTCGACATCGCGCAGCGCTTGCTTGAGCAGCCGTCCCTCCAGCATCGGGTTGCTGGCGACCATGCGCTCCAGGGCACGCTTCGATATGCGGCAAAGCTCGACGTCCGAGGCGGCTTCGGCGGTGACCGCGCTTTCGTCGGCATAGAGCCTGCCGACGAAGTCCGGCGCGAACTGCAACCCGACGATCTGCCGGCGTCCATCGGCAAGCGTCTTGATCAGCTTGACCACGCCGCGCATGACATTGCTGTACGCCGTGATCGACGCGCCTTCGGAAAGCAGTTCTTCGCCGGCGCCGTGCCTGACGACTCTCGTGTGCTTGGCGAAGGCGAGCAGCTCATCCGCGTTGAGCACGCCGCACATGCCGTTGTGTCGCGCCTCGCAGCTTTGGCACAGTGCGGGAACGTTGGAATTGTGGACGTCCTGGCGGCCGGCGCTCATCTCATTTCGGCAGTGGTCATACTTTGTACAATGCCGCGAAAGCACAGACTTTCAAAGTGCAAACCGGGCAATAGGGCAGGCCAATTTGCGCTAGCGCAAAGACAGCTTCTGCCAGCGCGTATAAGGCGGGCCAACCACCGCCGTTCATGCACGCGAAAGGCAGACCTCGCATGACCAAGCTTACTGTCACCGAACGGCAGATTGGGCTTATCATCTGCCTTGTCGTGGCGGCGATCGGACTTGCCATGGCCGCCGCGGGTCGCGGCGAGCCTTTCGGCGTCCAGGGCTTCACCGTGCTCCTTCTCGCGCTGGCGTTGAGCGGCTTCATCATCGCCAGATGGGATGCGCCGCCGCCGGATCGGTCCCTGCTCGAGCACTACTATGACGATCCGACCAAGGTGGGCATTGTCCTCACCATGTTCTGGGCTGTCATCGCCATGTTCGTTGGCGCTTGGGTTGCGGCGCTTTTGGCCTGGCCCGAGCTGACCTTCGACGCCGCCTGGGCGAGCTTCGGCAGGTTGCGGCCGGTCCACACCAGCGGCGTCATCTTCGGCTTCGGCGGAAATGCCCTGATCGCCACCTCCTTCCACGTCCTGCAGAGAACGTCGCGCGCCCGGCTGCCCGACCAATTGAGCCCCTGGTTCGTGCTGATCGGCTACAATCTCTTCTGCATCGTTGCAGCCAGCGGCTATCTCCTGGGCATCACCCAGTCCAAGGAATATGCGGAGCCGGAATGGTATGCCGACCTCTGGCTGGTGATTGTCTGGATTGTCTATTTCCTGATCTTTGTCCGCACGCTGGCCCGCCGCAAGGAACCGCACATCTATGTGGCGAACTGGTACTACATGGCCTTCATCCTGGTCGTGGCGATCCTGCATATCGTCAACAACCTGGCTGTGCCGATCTCCTTCGGCAGCGCCAAGAGCTACTCGGCCTTCTCCGGCGTGCAGGATGCGATGACGCAATGGTGGTACGGCCACAACGCCGTCGCCTTCTTCCTCACCTCGGGCTTCCTCGGCATGATGTACTACTACCTGCCGAAGCGCGCCGGGCGGCCAATCTTCTCCTATCCGCTTTCGCTGATCAGCTTCTGGGGCATTACCTTCATGTATATGTGGGCAGGGTCGCACCACCTGCACTACACGGCGCTGCCGCAATGGGTGCAGACACTCGGCATGACATTTTCGCTGGTCTTGCTGGTGCCGTCCTGGGCCTCAGCCGGCAACGCCCTGGCGACGCTCAACGGCGCCTGGCACAAGGTGCGCGACGACGCGACGCTGCGCTTCATGATGGTCGCGGCGGTCTTCTACGGCCTGTCGACCTTCGAAGGGTCGTTCATGGCGATTCGCGCCGTCAACTCGCTCTCCCACTACACCGACTGGACAATCGGCCATGTCCACGGCGGCGCTCTGGGTTGGGTGGCGATGATCACGTTCGGCTCGATCTACGCCTTGGTCCCGTGGATGTGGAAGCGCCCGGCGATCTATTCGCCGAAACTCGTCGAGGTGCACTTCTGGCTCGCGCTCTCGGGCACCATTGTCTACGTCTTCTCGATGTGGAACTCGGGCATTATCCAGGGCCTGATGTGGCGCACCTACAACGAGAACGGAACGCTCGCCTATTCCTTCCTCGACACGGTCGAGGCGATGCATCCCTATTATATCGCGCGCACCTTCGGCGGGCTGCTGTTCCTGCTCGGCGCGATCGTCGGAACCTACAATGTGCTGATGACCATCCGGCAGGCGCGCCTCGAGCGTGGCGTCGAGGCCGGTGGCGAGGTCGACCTGCCGCTCGGCAGGCCTGCCGCACAGCCTGGAGAATGACCCGTGGCTGACCTCCATCGCAAACTCGAACGCAGCGCCATCCGCTTCATGCTGGCCATCATCGCCGTCGCCTCGATCGGCGGCCTGGTCGAAATCGCGCCGCTTTTCACCATCGGCTCCACGGTCGAGGCGGCGCCCGACATGCGCGTCTACACGCCACTCGAGGTCGCCGGGCGCAACATCTACATGCGCGAAGGCTGCTACGCCTGTCATTCCCAGATGATCCGGTCGCTGCGCGACGAGGTCGAGCGTTACGGACCTTACTCGCTGGCGGTCGAATCCAAATATGATCACCCGATGCTCTGGGGGTCGAAGCGCACCGGGCCCGATCTAGCCCGCATCGGCGAGAAATATTCGGATGCATGGCAGGTGGCGCATCTCAACAACCCGCGCGATGTCGTTCCGCAATCGATAATGCCGGCCTATCGCTGGTTGCTGCGCACGCCTTTGAAGACCGACGATCTTGGCAGGCACCTAGCCGCCTTGCGGACCGTCGGCGTGCCCTACACGGACGAGATGGTCGCCAACGCGCCGATCGATGCCTATGGCCAGTCTGCGCCGGATGACGACAAGGCGCGTGGCGTCACCGAGCGTTACGGCAAGGCGACCCATGTAAGGGCTTTCGACGGCAATCCCGGCGAGTTGACGGAGATGGACGCGCTAGTCGCGTATCTGCAGATCCTTGGCGGATTGACCGATGCGGCCAGCAAGACCGACCAGACGGCGCTGGGGGAATGAGCATGCATGACGCGGTGGTGGCAGTCTCCAAAAGCTGGGGCCTTTTCTATCTCCTCGCTCTGTCCGTCGGGGTGGTGATTTATGCCTACTGGCCGTCCAATCGAGCCGGGTTCGATCGCGCCAAAAGCAGCATTCTGGACAAGGACGACAAGCCGTGGATGTAGGACGACGCGACCCTGTCACCGGCCGCACCACGACCGGTCATGAATGGAACGGCATTGAGGAACTGAACACGCCGGTTCCCAAGGTGGTGCTGTTCTTTCTCGCCATCGGAGCGCTGTTCTGCCTTGGCTACTGGCTGCTGATGCCTGCCTGGCCGCTTGGTTCGACCTACACGAAGGGCCTGCTCGGCAACGACCAGCGTCGCATCGTCGATCAGGAGGTGGCAACCGCGAAGGCTCAGCGCGCCGCTTGGCTGGACAAGATCCAGGCCTTGGATTTCGCCGCGATCAAATCCGATCCGGTGCTGATGCAGGACGTGACGAAGGCCGGCCACGTGCTGTTTTCGGACAATTGCGCGGCTTGCCACGGCATCAAGGCAACCGGGGGGCCCGGCTTCCCGGATCTGACGGCGAAGTCTTGGCTTTGGGGCGGGGAATCCGAGAAGATCGCCGAGACGATCGGCATCGGCATCAATTCGACCAATGACGATACCCGCGTTTCGCAGATGCTGGCATTCGGCCGCGACGGCATACTCGATCGTCAGAAGATCACCGACGTCGTCGCCTATGTCCGCTCCCTGTCGATGCCGGACGCAGGGTCGGCCGAAAGCATCGAGGCCGGCCGAGAGGTTTTCGCCGGCAACTGCGTGGCGTGTCATGGCAAGGACGCCAAGGGCATGCACGAGCAGGGTGCGCCCGACCTCACCGACAGCCATTGGATCTACGGCGGCACGCTCCAGGATGTGTATTCGACGGTCTATTCCGGCCGCCAGGGGCACATGCCGAACTGGAACGCGCGGCTGACGCCGGCGGAGATCAAGCTGCTCGCGCTCTATGTCGGTCAGCTTGGGCAGGCCAAATGAGAACGCCGGCCATGATTGCCGGTCTATCGGCGCGAAGGCGGGCAAACACCCGGCTCAAGTGGTTTGCAGTCGTGGCGGTGCTGTTGGCCGTCTTCATCGGCGCCAATGTTCATCTTGTCTACGTCGCCGTCCAATCGCAGCCGGAATGCGTGCTCGATCCCGCCTTAGACTCGGCGTCCCTCCTTCGTCCGGCCAGGCCGGCGTGTTGAGAGAAAGACCATGACCGAAGCCCCAAACGCCTCGCGGCCCTACATCGAGCGCAACCGGCGCAACCTGCCGGCCGGCACCGCTGTCGGTTGGCTGAAAGCCGGCTGGCGGGATTTCATGGTCAGCCCAGGCCCGAGCCTCGTCTATGGCGCGGCGGTTTTCATTGTTTCGCTGGCGATCGTCTGGACACTCTTCGCGCTTGGCCTGGACTATATCCTGTTTCCCGCGCTCGCCGGCTTCATGGTCGTCGGGCCGCTGATCGCCATCGGCCTCTATGAAAAGAGCTGGGCGATTGCCGCAGGGCAGCCAGTCTCGCTTTCGCGCATGATCTTCGTGCGGCCGAAATCCGGCGCGCAGGTCTGGTTCACCGGGGCGATCCTGTGCCTGCTTATGCTGGTGTGGATGCGGGCGGCGGTCTTGATCTACGCGCTGTTCTTCGGCCTGCTGCCGTTCCCGGGTCTCGATCACATCACGTCGATGTTGTTCACGACGCCTACTGGATGGGCGATGCTCCTGGTTGGATCCGTGGCCGGCGGCGTCTTCGCCGCTTTCGCCTTTGCCATCAGCACCTTCTCCGTTCCGATGCTTTTCGACGAGGAGACGGATGCCTTCACGGCCATGGGCACCAGCATTTCACTGGTCTGGAACAACATACCCGTGATGATCGCCTGGGGCTCGATCGTGCTTGCGCTTTTCCTGTTGAGCGTCGCCACCGGCCTGCTTGGCCTGGTTGTCGTTTTTCCCGTGCTCGGTCACGGTACGTGGCACGCCTACAAGGCAATGAGATGAGTTGCTGCGCGCCCGGAGCGGAAGCCGCGGCCGAGCTCGGCGGCCCTCCGTCGCGCGATGAAATCCTGCTCGCCAGTCACGACCTTGCGGATGGCCTGCGCCAGACCGATCTGTCGGTGCCCGGCGTCCACTGCGCTGGCTGCATCGCCGCGATCGAGGGGGCGTTCCGCCGCGTCCCGGGTGTCGAGCAGGCGCGCGTCAACCTGTCTGCCAGGCGGCTGTCGGTGAAATGGCGGGGCGAGATGCCGCCCCCCATTTTCGAGACGGTGATGACGGCAGGCTACGCGGCGCATCTGTTCGACAACGAGGACGCGGCCGTCGACCCCGAGCTTTCGCGGCTGCTGCGGGCAACCGCCGTCGCCGGCTTTGCCTCGATGAACATTATGCTGTTGTCGGTATCGGTCTGGTCGGGCGCGGAGCCACAGACCCGCCAGGCCTTTCACTGGATTTCGGCGGTGCTGGCCTTTCCGGCGCTGATCTATTCCGGACGCGTGTTTTTCGCGGCGGCGTGGTCGGCCCTGCGGCAGGGCAGGACCAACATGGAGGTGCCGATCTCCGTCGGCGTCATCCTGGCGTTCGCGCTCAGCCTTTACGACACCGCCGCCGGCGGCGCCTATGCCTATTTCGATGCGGCGATATCGCTTCTCTTCTTCCTGCTCATCGGCCGCAGCCTCGACCATGTCATGCGCGAGAAGGCGCGCAGCGCCGTGCGCGGCCTGATCCGGCTCACGCCGCGTGGCGCGACTGTGGAACGCGAGGACGGTACGCGCGACTATCTGCCTGCCGGACAGATCAAGGAGGGCATGCTGCTGGCGGTGGCGCCCGGCGAACGCCTCCTGGTCGACGGCATCGTCCACGGCGGCCGGTCCGATGTCGATTGCTCGCTGGTCAGCGGCGAGAGCGCCGCTCAATCGGTCGGGCCCGGATCGTCCTTGCGCGCCGGGACGCTCAACCTCAGCGGCGCGCTGACGCTGACGGCCACCTCCGATGCCGGCAATTCCTCGCTCGCCGAAATGGTGGCGCTGATGGAAGCGGCCGATGGCGGCCGCTCGCGCTACAGGCGCATCGCCGATCGCGCCGCGCGTCTCTATTCGCCGGTAGTTCACCTGACCGCGCTTTTCACCTTTCTCGGCTGGATGGTCGCGACCGGCGACTGGCATGGCGCCATAAGTGTCGCCATCGCGGTGTTGATCATCACTTGCCCCTGCGCGCTTGGGCTTGCGGTGCCGATCGTGCACACGGTGGCGGCCAGGCGGCTGTTCGAGGCCGGTATCATGGTCAAGGACGGCTCGGCCCTGGAGCGGCTGGCGGAGATCGACACGGTTCTCTTCGACAAGACGGGAACGCTGACGACGGGGCGGCTGAGCTTGGCCAATGCCTCGCAGATCGAGCCATCCGCACTGGCGATCGCCGGAGCGATCGCGGCTCGCTCCAATCATCCCGTGTCGCGGGCTCTGGCGGCCTTCGACGACGGTTTGCAAACGATGCCGGTCGCAATTGCCGAGCATCCGGGACTGGGGGTCGAGTGCCGGATCGGGCGGCACCTATACCGGCTCGGCCGTGCCGAATGGGCGGTATCCGGCGCCACGGCCGCAACCATGCTCTCACGCGACGGCCATCCGCTCGCTTCACTCCTTTTTGAGGACAGCCTGCGGCAGGATGCGGCGCGCTCGATCGAGGCTCTGAAGCGCGATGGATTTGCGGTGGCCATCTTATCGGGCGACCAGGAGCGGACGGTCTTGCGCGTCGGTGGGCAACTCGGCATAGGCGACGTGTCGGCACGACTGCTGCCCGCGGAGAAGGTTGCCCGCATCGCCGCGCTTGCCGCCACGGGCCGCAAGGTGATGATGGTCGGCGATGGTCTCAACGATGCGCCGGCGTTGAGTGCCGCGCATGTGTCGATGGCGCCGTCCAGCGCCGGCGATATCGGCCGCAATGCCGCCGACCTTGTCTTTCTCCGGCCGAGCCTGCTGGCCATTCCCGATGCGATCGGTATCGCCCGGCAGGCGGCGCGGCTGGTGCATCAGAATTTCGTCCTCGCGATCGGCTACAACGCCATCGCCATTCCGTTTGCGATCGCCGGGCAGGTCACGCCGCTGCTTGCCGCACTGGCCATGTCGGCGTCGTCGATCTTGGTCGTCGCGAACGCCTTGCGGCTTCGCGGCATCGCCGGCCGCGATGTGGCCAGCGGCTGGGTTGCCGACCAGATGCCAAAACCACTGCCGCCCGTGGTGGGGCGCGCATGAGCAGTCTCGTCTATCTCATTCCGCTGGCGCTCCTGCTTGGCGGGGCGGCGTTGGGCGCGTTCTTGTGGTCGCTGAAAAGCGGTCAGTACGACGACATGCAAGGTGCGGCCGAACGCATCCTGCTCGACGACGAATAGTCGAGCCGGACAGGCAGCAGAGGGGCCTACGCCGCCGCGACGTGCGCCGAGTTCGAGCCGATATAGTTGCGGATCGTCTCGATGATGCGATCCTGGTCGGCTTCGCTGAGATAGGGGTGCATCGGCAGGCAGAGGATCCGCTTCGGCAGTTCTTCCGAAACGGCGAGGCCGGTCGGCGTGCGCGGATAGTCGCGATAGGCAAGCTGCACGTGCAGCGGCTTGACGTAGTAGATGACGGACGGGATGCCCTTCTCCGTCAGATGCGCCTTCAGCCCGTCGCGCTTCGGCGTTTCGATGGCGTATTGCGCCCAGGCCGAGCGGCCGTGGCCCAGATTGCGCGAGGCCTTGAGGATATCGCCGAGACCCGAGGCATAGCGATCGGCGACCGCCTGCCGGGCAACCATCTCGTCCTCGAGGATGGCGAGCTTCTCGATCAGGATCGCCGCCTGCAGCGTGTCGAGACGCGAATTGATGCCGACGCGGATGTTGTCGTACTGGGTCTCGCCCTTGCCGTGGAAGGCGAAGGAGCGCAGCTTGTCGGCCATCGCGTCGTCATTGGTGAACATCGCGCCACCGTCGCCGTAACAGCCGAGCGGCTTTGCCGGATAGAAGCTGGTCGAGCCGACATGGCCGAAGGAACCGCAGAACTTGCCGTCGGCCGAGCCGCCGATCGACTGGGCGGCGTCCTCGATCACCAGCAGGTCCTCGCGCTTGGCGATCGCCATGATCGCCTCGTAGTCGGCGGCGAGCCCGAACAGGTCGACCGGGATGATCGCCTTCGGCTTCAGCCTGCCTTCCTTCTTGATCAACTGGATCGCCGCCTCGAGGCTGGCGATGTCGATGTTGTAGGTGTCGGGATCGACATCGACGAACACCGGTTCGGCCTTGGCGAGCGCCACCACTTCGGCCGTCGCTGCGAAGGTGAAGCTCGGCACGAACACCGCGTCGCCCGGGCCGATGCCGGCCGCGAACAGCGGCAGCAGCAAGGCGTCGGTGCCGTTGGCGCAGGCCACGACATGCTTGGTGCCGACATAGGCCGCGAGCTTGTTCTCGAATTCGGTGACCTGAGGCCCGAGGACATAGCGGCCTTCGTCGACAACGCGGTCGATCGCGGCTTTGAGCCGGTCGCGGATACGTTCGCGCTGCGCGCCGAGATCGATGAACTGCATGTCTGCCTCAACAAGGGGTTGGTGCGTGTCGCCATGGCAAGCGGCGGGGGCATGACACGCACGGAAACAACAACTTAACGGGCCGCTGGTACCAGACTTGGACAATCCGAGAAAGCCGGCCACGGGCATGGCGACCGGTCCGGTTGTCGCAGCCTGTTACTTGACGATCACTCCTGCTTTTCCGCAAGGTGCCGGAATTCCGGCCCTTGCAAGGCGCAATCAGTGCCTTTTCTCGCGCTTTTTCAGCCGACGGAAACATAAAGTGATCAGCCGGCTGAGCGGCTTCGCCGCCGGATGGACGGCCGATCAGGCGATTTCGTGGCGCCAGGGCGGATTGGCGCCGGCGCGCGACACCGTCACCGCCGCCGCCTTGGCGCCGAGCGCCAGCGCCTGGCGGATCGCGTCTTCCGACAGGTCGCCGATCGCCGCCTTGGTGAGCAGGCCCTGTTCGTGCAGCGAGGCGAGGATGCCGGCGTTGAAGGTGTCGCCGGCGCCGACCGTGTCGACCACCGTCACCTTCTGCGGCATCACCGTGACCTTGTGGCTCTTGCTGTAGCCGACCGCGCCCTCGCTGCCATGGGTGACGACGATCAGCTTCGGTCCGCGATCCAGCCAGTTGCGGATGACGTCCTCGTGCGAGCCGGCTTCGTCGAACCAGTTGAGGTCCTCGTCCGACAGTTTCACGATGTCGGCCATCGCCATCATCTCGCGGATGCGCCGCAGGTGCTTTGCCTTGTCGGGGATGAAGTTCGGCCGGATGTTGGGGTCGAGCATCATGACGCGGCTGTTGTGCTCGCGCCGCATGAACTCCTCATAGGCCGATCCGGCAGGCTCGGAGATCAGGCTGATGGCGCCGAACAGCATCGCCTCGATCTCGGCGCCGAGGCTCGGCAGATCCTCGATGGTGAGCATGCGCCCGGCGGTGTTCTCGTCGTAGAAAGTGTAGGTCGCCTGACCGTTGGTGAGCCGCACGAAGGCGAGCGTCGTCGGCCTTGGCGAGGTGTGGGCATAGGTGGAACTGACCTTGCTTGCGCCGAGCGCTTCGCGGAACTGGCCGCCGAACAGGTCCGACGACAGGCCGGAAAAGAAGCCGGCCGGCGCGCCGAGCCGCCCGAGCGCGATCGCCGTGTTGAAAACCGCGCCGCCGACATAGGGCGCGAAGGCCGGTTCGCCCTCGGTCGTCGTGCGCGGCAGCATGTCGATCAGGGCTTCGCCGCAGCAGAGGATCATGATGTCTGGCTTTCCGGCGGATAGATCACGCCCTTGCGGATGATGATGTTGGCATAGAGCCGGGGTTCGCTGGTGGCGACGATCGCATGCGCGGCCTTGACCCGTGCATAGAAATCGGCGCCGGCCAGCGCAACCACCTTGTGGCCGGGCGCGCGCCTGGCGCATACCGCTTCCATCTCATGGTGGACCGGATCGGCGAGCGCCGGATCGCCCTTGACCGAGGCGCGAAACAGCGCCTCCGGCACTGCGTCGTCCACCGGCAGCACGCTCAATATCGCGTCGAGCACGGGAACCATGTGATGGCCGTCGGCGCGGATCAGCCGATGCGCCTGCTGCTCGGCCGGGTAGTTGCCGTCGACAAGCGCGATCTCGTCGCCATGGCCCATGGCGCGCAGCGTTGCCAGAAGCTCCGGGCCGAGCAGCGAGGGGATGCCGATCAGCATGCTCAGGCGCTCCTGGAAATCGTGGTCGAGCCGATCAGGAAGCGCTCCGACAGCGGCAGGCTGGCGCCGCCAAGTGCCCGCGCGTGGATGCCGACGGTTCCTTCGCGCACCGCCGGCAACTTCAGGCCTTCGCCGTCGATCGTGCCGATGGCCACTCTCACCGCGTCGACGAGACGGCCGCGCACCGAGAGCGGCATCCAGCCGTCGATCACCGCCGCCTCGAAATCGATGACCGAGGAGGCCGCGACGATGGCGTAGGCGAGGGCCTGCGCGGCGCCGGCGATCCATAGGTCGAGCTCGGGGCCGATCTCGCCCCAGTCCTCGGGCGACGTCCACAGATGCGAGGCCTCGACGCCGCGCGCGTTGAGCGCCTTCTCCAGCATGGCGATCGATGCCACGTCGATGAGCTGCGTCGGCTTGCCGTCCGGCCCCGGCACCGGCATCGAGCCGAGCGCGCCGGCATTGCCGGTCGGTCCGCCGAACAGCCGGCCGTTGAGCACGATGCCGCCGCCGGCGAAGGCGCCGATGTAGAAATAGACGAAGTCGCGCGCCCCGCCCGCCTGGCCGAAGACGAGCTCGGCGCCGCAGGCCGAGGTGGCGTCGTTCTGCAGGTAGACAGGGAAATCGCACTGCGCCTGGATGTCGGAGCGGATGTCGCGATGGCGCCACTCGTCCATGATCTCGCGCGGCGCGCCGGCGGTGTCGGCCCAGTTCCACAATTCGAACGGCATGGCGATGCCGAGCCCGGCAATGCGCTTGTCCTGCGCCTGGGTAAGTTCGCCACGCATCCTGGTCATGCCGGAAAGCGCGAATTCCACCGTCTCGCGCGGCGCCGGATAGCGGTAGGAGTGCTGCAGCATCGAGCGCACATTGCCGAGGAAGTCGATCAGCACCAGCTCGGCGCTGCGGCGGCCGATCTTGAGGCCGATGAAGAAAGCGCCTTCGGGGTTGAGCGCCATGGGAATGGAGGGCTGGCCGATCCTTCCACGCAGCGGCGCCTGGCGCACCAGCAGCCGGTCGTCCTCCAGCTCGCGCATGATCACCGAAACGGTCTGCGCCGAGAGTCCGGTCATGCGCGCTATGTCGGATTTGGCGAGGCTGCCATGCTGGCGCACCAGGGACAGCACAAGCCGCTCATTGTGGTCGCGCATGCCGCTCTGGTTGGTGCCGCGGTGCAGGCGGCTCTCTGCCGCCTCGGGCGAACCGTGCCTCGCAATGCCGGTCTCCACCCTGTTTCCTCCGTCGTTTCCCCTCAATGCTTTTCGTGCAGAATGAGTGAACGACGCAAGGCTGTCAATAATAAATAAGAGTGATTTAATTATTGACAGCCGTCTCGGAGTGGTGTCTTTTGAGGGGGCGTCCACGCTGGGAGAAATGGTTGGATGCGCTTGAGACGTCGGGTGGCCCGGCGTCCGCAATGGTTCCACTGGGAGGAAAATCGTGACCAAGAAAGCACTGCTGAAGTCCACCGTGTTCGCGGCCGCCGCGTTGGGCCTGATGGCGTTCGCCTCGACGGCATCGGCCGCCGGCGTCGGCGCCTGCCTGATCACCAAGACTGACACCAATCCCTTCTTCGTCAAGATGAAGGAAGGCGCGACCGCCAAGGCCAAGGAACTTGGCGTCGACCTCAAGACCTATGCCGGCAAGATCGACGGCGACAGCGAGAGCCAGGTTGCGGCGATCGAAAGCTGCATCGCCGACGGTGCCAAGGGTATTCTGATCACCGCGTCCGACACCAAGGGCATCGTGCCGACGGTGAAGAAGGCGCGTGACGCCGGCCTGCTGGTGATCGCGCTCGACACCCCGCTCGATCCGATCGATGCGGCCGACGCGACCTTCGCCACGGACAACCTCGAAGCCGGCAAGCTGATCGGCGCCTGGGCCGCTGCGACGCTTGGCGACAAGGCCAAGGACGCCAAGATCGGCTTCCTCGACCTGACCCCGTCGCAGCCGACCGTGGACGTGCTGCGCGACCAGGGCTTCATGATGGGCTACGGCATCGACGTGAAGGACCCCAACAAGATCGGCGATGAGGACGATCCGCGCATCGTTGGCCATGACGTGACCAACGGCAACGAAGAGGGTGGCCGCAAGGCGATGGAGAACCTCCTGCAGAAGGACAACACCATCAACGTCATCCACACCATCAACGAGCCGGCCGCCGTCGGCGCCTACCAGGCGCTCAAGGCAGTTGGCCTCGAGAAGCAGGTGCTGATCGTCTCGGTCGACGGCGGCTGCCCCGGCGTCAAGTCGGTCACCGAAGGCGTCATCGGCGCCACCTCGCAGCAATATCCGCTGCAGATGGCCGCGCTCGGCATCGAGGCGATCGCCGCGTTCGCCAAGGACGGCACCAAGCCGAAGCCGACCGAAGGCAAGAACTTCTTCGATACGGGCGTCAACCTCGTCACCGACAAGCCGGCCAACGGCGTCAAGTCGATCGACACCAAGGAAGGCCTCGCCAAGTGCTGGGGCTGATGCTGGGCTGACCGGCACATAAACCTTGCGGCTGGGGGCTTGATCCCCGGCCGCATCGGGTGGACGATGCGCTTTCGTTGGCGCTGACAATCCAGGCGACAGACCGGAATGCGTGAACGGGACGGGGAGCCGTGAGAAGCTCCGCGCAGACGGGAGGAGATATGTCTCAGATTCAGGAATTCGAGAAGGTTCTCTCGAGCAGCGACACCAGCGTCGCCGCCTTCGATGAGCACGGCAAGTCGTTCGTCAAGCGCGCCCAGCATTTCCTGCACTCCACGCCGGCCGCTGTGCCGCTGATCGTGCTGGTCTTGTCGATCATCATCTTCGGTATCGCCATCGGCGGACGGTTCTTTTCGTCCTACACGCTGACGCTGATCCTGCAGCAGATCGCCATCGTCGGTATTCTGGGCGCCGCCCAGACGCTGGTCATCCTGACCGCCGGCATCGACCTGTCGATCGGCGTGATCATGGTGATTTCGGCCGTCATCATGGGCAACTGCGCCATCACCTACGGTATGCCGACCATCCTCGCCGTTATCGTCGGCCTTGCCGCCGGCGCCGCCTGCGGGCTTCTTAACGGCCTTTTGGTCGCCTACATGAAGCTGCCGCCGTTCATCGTCACGCTCGGCACCTGGAACATCGTCATGGCCACGAATTTCATCTATTCGGCCAATGAGACGATCCGCGATGCCGATGTCGATGCGCAGGCGCCGCTGCTGCACCTGTTCGCGATGAGCTTCAGGGTCGGCTCCGCCGTGCTGACAGCCGGCGTCATTGCCACGGTCGTGCTGGTGGGAGTGCTTTGGTACGTGCTCAACCACACCGCCTGGGGCCGCCATGTCTATGCCGTCGGCGACGATCAGGAGGCTGCGAAACTGTCGGGCATCCAGACCAAGAAGGTGCTGATTACGGTCTACGCCCTTGCCGGGCTGATCGCCGCTTTCGCGGCCTGGGTCTCGATCGGCCGCAACGGCTCGATCTCACCGTCGGCCGCCGTCACCGACTACAATCTGCAAGCCATCACCGCGACGGTGATCGGCGGCATCTCGCTCTTCGGCGGCCGCGGCTCGATCCTCGGTACGCTGTTCGGCGCCATGATCGTCGGCGTCGTCTCGATGGGTCTCAACATGATGGGCGCCGATCCGCAATGGAAAGTGCTGCTCACCGGCGTGCTGATCATCGGCGCCGTGGCGGTCGATCAATGGATCAGAAAGGTTTCGGCATAATCATGACCCAGGAACCCATCCTCACCGCGCGCGGTCTCACCAAGCGCTATGGTCGTGTCACCGCCCTCGACAATGCCGATTTCGACCTCTATCCGGGCGAAATCCTGGCGGTGATCGGCGACAACGGCGCCGGCAAATCATCGCTCATCAAGGCGATTTCCGGCGCGGCCGTGCCCGACGAAGGGGAAATCAAGCTTGAAGGCAAAGCCGTTGCCTTCAAGTCGCCGATGGAGGCTCGAGAAGCCGGCATCGAGACTGTCTACCAGAACCTCGCTTTGTCGCCGGCGCTGTCGATCGCCGACAACATGTTCCTCGGCCGCGAGATCCGCAAACCTGGCCCGCTCGGCAGCTGGCTGCGCATGCTCGACCGTCCGGCGATGGAAAAGCGCGCCCGCGACAAGCTCACCGAGCTAGGCCTGATGACCATCCAGAACATCAGCCAGGCGGTCGAAACGCTCTCGGGCGGCCAGCGCCAGGGCGTCGCGGTGGCGCGCGCCGCAGCCTTCGGCTCGAAAGTGGTGATCATGGACGAGCCGACCGCCGCCCTCGGCGTCAAGGAAAGCCGCCGCGTGCTGGAACTGATCCTCGACGTCAAGAAGCGCGGCCTGCCGATCGTGCTCATCTCGCACAACATGCCGCATGTGTTCGAGGTCGCCGACCGCATCCACATCCACCGGCTCGGACGGCGCCTGTGCGTCGTCGATCCGAAGCAGATTTCCATGTCGGATGCCGTCGCCCTGATGACCGGCGCCAAGAAGCCGCCGGAGGACGCGCTGGCCGCCTGATTCGCCGCGACGGGTAATTTGCCGCAGATGAATCGGTTGCCTGTCGACCTAAATCGATTGAATATATGCTGCAATGCACTGGGG
>NZ_RZOF01000730.1:0-401 GCF_003998955.1 Mesorhizobium sp. M4B.F.Ca.ET.017.02.2.1
CTTGAGAAGATACCGGAGGCTTTGGCTCGGCTGATTACAGAGCAAGTGGCGATTCCCACAATCGGTATCGGTGCATCGCCGGCCTGCGAGGTCAGATCCTTGTTGTCGATGACATGCTGGGCTTGTTTGGCGCTTTTCGGCCAAGATTCGTCAAGCGCTACGCAGAGCTGGGAAGCGACGCCGAGGCAGCGATTGCGGCATACGCAAAGGAGGTGCGCGACCGCAGCTTTCCGACCGCGGATCACGTCTTCGGCCATGAACCGGGCCCAGTCAGTGGAGGAGAAGCCCTATGAGCACCCCGATCGTCCGCATCGTCTCCGAACTTCGCAGCATCGTTGCCGCCTGGCGCCGCGAGGGCCTAAGGATTGCCGTTGTGCCAACGATGGGCGCCCTGCATGAGG
>NZ_RZOF01000731.1:0-400 GCF_003998955.1 Mesorhizobium sp. M4B.F.Ca.ET.017.02.2.1
TCGAAATTGAGAGGAACAGGGAAAAAGATGACGTAGAATTTCTTAGTAGTATCGACGATTCTGAGTGGTATGGGAAAATACTACCAGAAATTGAAATGCGAGCATCGGCGCAATCGTCTTTGCTAAGACGATTCCAATAGCCCGTATGACGGTGATAGTGCGGAGCGTAGATTGAGCTATTTCAAAACCCGGAACCTACGTCTATCCAACGGCATCATCGCCCAGGCCGCATGCGCCAACCTCGGTCGGCGCCAATGCAATGCTTATGATGCCAACGGCAATCTGACCTCCGACGGCAGCCGGACACGCACCTGGGATGAGGCCAATCGGCTGAAGACCGTCATGCTCGCCTCCAACACCGTCAACTCGCCTATGGCCCAGACGGTGCGCGGGTGAAGAA
>NZ_RZOF01000732.1:0-398 GCF_003998955.1 Mesorhizobium sp. M4B.F.Ca.ET.017.02.2.1
ATCCGCTTCGGCGACCGGCCCGCGCTCGATTTGCCCGAGGACGTGAAAATGACTGTGACCACCGGCCGCGAAACGGTTGCGGATGGCCGCCGGGCTGCTTTGACGTTTCTTCCCGACGGTAGCTCTTCGGGCGTGGAAATCGACCTGCAGCGCGGCGGCCAGGCGGCGCATGTCGAGGTGAACTGGCTGACCGGACTAGCCAGCCGGAAGATGAAGCCATGACGTCGGAAAACAGCGAGGATGGCTTCTCGATCCTCGAAATGATCGTCGCCATGACCATTCTGGCGCTGGTTCTCGGCATCGCCAGCCAGACGATCGTGCTTGCCGGCCGCAGCATCGTGAAAGCGCGGGAAGAAATGGAGGCGGCGCGCAAGGTCCGCGCCATCATGGCTCAGTAC
>NZ_RZOF01000733.1:0-395 GCF_003998955.1 Mesorhizobium sp. M4B.F.Ca.ET.017.02.2.1
GAGAAGGCCTGGCCGACCGCGCCTATCTCGAAAAATACACCGACGACCCTCTGGGCCTTGAAGCGCATCTGCACACCCGCACGCCGGAGTGGGCGGCTGATATCACTGCTTTGACGGTCGCCGAGATCGAGGCCTTCGCCCGGCTCGTCGGCACGACGAAAAAGACCTATTTTCGGCTTGGCTACGGCTTTGCGCGCCAGCGCAACGGCGCCGTCAACATGCATGCGGCGTCATGCATCGCGGCGGTTACCGGCGCCTGGCAGTATGAGGGCGGCGGCGCCTTCCATTCCAATTCCGGCATCTTCAAGCTCAATCAGGATGTGCTGGAAGGTTCGAGGATGCGCGATCCCTCGATCCGCTATCTCGACCATTCGCGCATCGGCCCGGTGCTGACC
>NZ_RZOF01000734.1:0-393 GCF_003998955.1 Mesorhizobium sp. M4B.F.Ca.ET.017.02.2.1
CTCGAAGGTCGAGCCGTCGGCGGAGGGCACCGCCTCGCCGCCGATCTGGTTGAGCACGCCGTCTGTGCGGAAGCGTTCGAGATAGGCCTCGGCTTTTCTCAGATTGTCGTCCAGTGCCGCCATGGGTCTTTCCTGTTCTCGATTATTTGCCGCGCCCGTTTACTTGCCACGCAGGCGCGGATGGATGGCGTTCTTCTTCCAGCTGAGTTCGGCGTCGATCTCGCGGATCTCCAGCGACAGCGCGAAATGCGGCGTGGCGAACAGCGACCCGAGATGATCCGTGACGACCGCGAAGATCGCCTCGCCGGCGCGCTTCTTCTCCTCGGCGCTGCGGCCCTTGCCGATGCGGAAATTCATGTCGATGAAGCCGTTCTCGGGCAGCCGGTCGGCGAT
>NZ_RZOF01000735.1:0-392 GCF_003998955.1 Mesorhizobium sp. M4B.F.Ca.ET.017.02.2.1
GCATGATGGTCGGCAACGAGGTGAAGGCGGTGGTGCGCGCGCCGGCCGAAGGCATCGAGACGGCGCCGGCGCTGCTCGAGATCCGCGCGCTGACCCGCAAGCCGGCGACGCCGTTTTCGATCCCGCTGAGGAACATCAACCTCACCGTGCGCGCCGGCGAGGTGATCGGTATCGCCGGCGTCGCCGGCAATGGCCAGGGCGAATTCTTCGAATCCGTCTCCGGCGAAGCGCTGCAGCCGGAGGCCGGCTCGGTACGCATCCGCGGCAAGGACGCCGGCGGCATGAGCATCACCGGCAGGCGGCTGATGGGCGCTGCCTTCGTGCCGGAAGAACGGCTCGGCCACGGCGCCGCGCCGCGCATGAAGCTGTCGGAGAACCTTTTGCTCTCGCGC
>NZ_RZOF01000736.1:0-389 GCF_003998955.1 Mesorhizobium sp. M4B.F.Ca.ET.017.02.2.1
CTACTCCGTCGCGTGGTGATGCGACGAAGGTCGGCAGCGGTGCTAGCTGCCGATATGCGGGCCTTTGCCTCGCGCGGTGGCCAGTTCGACCTGTCGCTGGCGTTCGGTGTAGCGGGCGCGATCCTCGTCGGAGCGGACCTCGTGGCAATGCGGGCAGGACACGCCGGCCGCATAGCGCGGCGACAGCCGGTCCTCGACCGTCAGCGGATGCCGGCAAGCGCGGCAGAGTTCGGCCTCGCCTTCGGCAAGGCCATGCGACACCGACACACGTTCGTCGAAGACGAAGCATTCGCCTTGCCACAGGCTCTCTTCGGCGGGCACCTGTTCCAGATATTTGAGGATGCCGCCCTTCAGATGGAACACATCCTCGAAGCCGAGCGACTTCACAT
>NZ_RZOF01000737.1:0-387 GCF_003998955.1 Mesorhizobium sp. M4B.F.Ca.ET.017.02.2.1
AGTTTTCGGACAAGCCGCAAGAATTCCTTGGTACGGGCGTAACGGTGCGGCTGGTCCCCCTCGCTGTCGCCGTATGCGGCAAGGTTGTCCAGTCCCGACACGATGTTGATCCGCACGCGTCCGCCCGTCAGATGGTCAAGCGTGGCTGCTGCCGACGCAAGGTTCGCCGGCCGCCAGTAGCCCGGTCGGATAGCGATGAGCGGTTCGAAGGAGGTCGTCTGCGCTGCAAGGGCAGCGGCAAGCGTGAAAGTGTCAGGACGGCCCCAACCCGTTCCGATCAAGGCGCCCTTCCAGCCATTGTCCTCAATTGCTTTCGCATGGCCCGTCAGGGTCTGGAGGCTGTTGTGATTTTCGACGACGGCATCGCCCCGATGCCCGCCTTTGATC
>NZ_RZOF01000738.1:0-386 GCF_003998955.1 Mesorhizobium sp. M4B.F.Ca.ET.017.02.2.1
GGCCAGCGCCTTGCTGCCAGTCACCTTCGTCGCGCTGCGCGGCAGGCTCATCGTCGACTTCAGCGCGCCGGAAACCCGCAAGGCGCTGGCCGGCGGCCTGTTCGCGCTGCTTGCCTACGGCGTGGTGGTCGCCGCCTTCGCGCTCGGCCCCGCCGGCCCGATCACCGCCATCCGCGAAACCAGCGTCGTCTTCGCCGCCTTCATCGGCCGGTTCTTCCTCGGTGAGCAACTGACGCCGCGCCGCGTCGGCGCCTGCGCCGTCGTCGCGCTCGGCGCCATCTGCCTCGGCTATCAGGCGTGAGCGGCGATCATCCTGTCCGCGTTGCGGAGAGGTAAGCGCAGATCAGCTCGACCAGCTGCTTGCGAAGCTCCGGCGCGTCCAGCAT
>NZ_RZOF01000739.1:0-383 GCF_003998955.1 Mesorhizobium sp. M4B.F.Ca.ET.017.02.2.1
CACACGCCTATCCGCGAAGCGCTCGGCCGGCTGGAAGGGGAGGGGCTGGTGGTGAAGACTCACCTGATCGGCTATCGCGCCGCGCCGCAAATCACGCGACGCCGGTTCGACGAGCTTTACGAGCTGCGTCTTCTGCTCGAGCCCGCTGCCGCGGCCAAGGCCACGGCAACGCTGGATGACGAGCGTCTTGCAATCCTGCGGGAAGCGGCCGGCGTCATGGCGCGGCGGGTGGGAAAGGACGAGCGCCTGCGCTATTCGAATTTTGCGCGGCAGGACGCGATCTTCCACGACAAGATCATGGAGTTCGCGCAGAACGAGCTGATCCGCGAGACGCTGAACCACCAGCATACGCACTTCCACATCTTTCGCCTGATGTATCATTC
>NZ_RZOF01000073.1:0-21087 GCF_003998955.1 Mesorhizobium sp. M4B.F.Ca.ET.017.02.2.1
CACATCAAGCTTGTCATCGGCGACGAATGGAATTTGCGCAGACGGCATTCGAATGTCGCAGCATGGCGGGCTCTACTTCCTGATCGCGATGGCATCCTCGATTGGATCGACGGAGACGGTCGCGCGGCTGCTATACCAGGTGTCACCGAGGTTAAGTTGTACGCAAAACCCAAGACGCCGATCGTGAGGAAGGGAGATTACCGAGACTCTATCGGATATGTCATGGCCGCTTCCCCCAGCCGTGCTGGAACCGAGGCGATACTTCAGCGTGCCGTTGACTTGATCCATTGGTCGATCACGCCTTTTCCGACCCCTGCTGGCGAATAGAATCTGCAGCCCGTTGCCCAGAGCGCGCAGCTAGCGCCAGCTGACAGATGATCTCGGATGGAGGTATCCGACGCCAAGCGCCTGAAGGCCTTGGAAGACGAGAACGCCAAGCTAAAGAAGCTGCTCGACCGACCAGATGCTCGAAGCCTCGGCATTGCGCGAGCTTCTGTCGAAAAAATGTTAGGGCCCGCCGCCAAGCGCGAAGCCGTAGCGCATCTGCAGGCCGTCATGGGCCTATCGGAGCGTCGGGCCTGTTCCTTCGTCGGCGCCGATCGCAAGATGATCCGCTACCAGTCTCGCCGACCGCCAGAGACAGAGCTGCGTGGTCGGCTGCGACCTCGCGAACGAGCGCCGACGCTTCGGTTACCGGCGGCTGTTCATCCTGCTCAGACGCGAGGGCGAAGCATCTGGGGTCAACCGTATCTACCGTCTCTATCGCGAGGAAGGCTTGACGGTGCGCAAGCGCCGGGCAAGACGGCGAGCCGTCGGCACGTGGGTGCCTGGTCGAGGCAAAGCCGAATGCGCTGGTCGCTGGACTTCGTGCATGATCAGTTCGCCTGTGGCCGGCGCTTCCGCGTGCTCAACGTCGTCGATGACGTGACTCGCGAATGCCTGGCCGCGATCCCGGACACCTCGATTTCCGGCCGTCGGGTTGCCTGTGAACTGACGGAACTGATCGCGCACCGCGGCAAGCCGGGCATGATCGTTTCCGACCACGGCACAGAGTTCACTTCGAACGCCATCCTCGCCTGGTCGAAGGATCCACGGGATCGAATGGCACTACATCGCGCCAGGCAGGCCGATGCAGACGGATGTTGTAGAATAGCCCCTTCTTCTCATTCGGCGGCTTTTTTCACAGCCTTCCGCCTTTCGGGCCTCGTTCGCCATCGGGCGGTCTCTGCTGCATAGGCAGCTTCTGCCTTTTCGACTCGGGATCGTTCTTCGGCCAGCTTGGCCGGGATGTTGTAGTCGAACGCGGAGCCGCGCCTGGCATGGCTGGTCGGGAGGCCGGCGCGCATTCGACCGATCTGAACTTGCGGGCGAGCAAGGCAGGCCGGGCCCAGATATAGTCGGCATTTTTGCTCAGCATGTGCCAGATGATCATTGCAAGCTTGCGCGCGGGTGGCGACGGCACGCGATGTGCTTCCCATGCGGACACGGCGGGATCAGGTGGACGTGGAGGATTGACTGGATCAGGTTCTTCAGCCGCGAACGCTGGCGAACCAACTGTGTGCGCCTGGTGACCAGTCTTCGAAGCGCAAGGGTCGCCGGATCCGGAACCCAGATTTCCGGTAGAAAGCACGAGGCGTAGAGCTTCGCAAGGACAGTGGCGTCGATCGTGTCAGTCTTCACCTCGCGTGCGCGATCATATGCACCTGCTTGGGATGGCGATTACGATCCGATCCACGTAGGGTGAACAGCACTTCAGCGACCGCCGCCGCATCGCCGGTCGCCTCGATCACTACATGATCATCGTGGGTGAGTCCCCCTCTGGCGAACTCCTCGAGCTTGTTGCGTAGCATTTGAACGCGGCCGAGCTTGACGATTTTGCCATCAAGCAAGACACAACCTCGGCGGCTACGCGATGTATGTCCATGCCGATACTACGCATGGTTCCCTCCATCGCTGGTCAAGCCCGGATCCGCCAAGCTTAACGAAACCTGACGACCGAACAAACGATGGCACCGAGAATAACATGCCGGATAGTGGTTATGTCGAATCTTTCAACGGCCGCATGCGCGACGAGCTCTTGAACGAGAGTCTGTTCTTCGGCCTCGACCACGCCCGCAGCGCCAATGCCGAATGGCGGGAGGACTTCAACACCGCGAGGCCTCATTCCTCGCTCGCCTACCAGACCCCGGCAGCCTATGCCAAGATCATCACCGCAACCGGCTCCGACGCTGTGCTGATGGAAGGCTCTGCGCCTCCGCCGGTTGCTCAAACCGCGCCACACGGCGTAACGGAAACGGCCAAGGCTCTAATCGCCACAGGATCAATATCAGTGGCAGGAATGGGCGAAGCTATCTAGCAGGCCGTTGAAAAAGCCGCTCGCCGTCGATTGGCTCCGAAGGGATTCGGAGGATGGCGCATGCGGGGCAACGACGATCGGACCGGCTCCCTTTTCAGCTATGTGGATCTGGAGGTGCGGGTTCGCCAGAACCATCCGTTGCGCACGATCCGCCATATGGTGAACGAGGCGCTTTTGGCGCTGGCGGACGATTTTGCGGCGCTTTACTCGCCGATCGGGCGACCGTCGATCCCGCCGGAGAAGTTGTTGCGGGCGATGCCTCTGCAGGCGTTCTATTCGATCCGTTCGGAACGGCTTCTGATGGAGCGGCTGGAATACGATCTCCTGTTCCGCTGGTTTGTCGGCATCGGCGTCGATATGCGGCGTGGGATCACTCAGTGCTTTCGAAGAACCGGGACCGGCTGCTGGAAGGCGACATCGCGGCGAAGTTCTTAGGCGCGGTGCTGGCGCAGCCCAGAGTGAAAAAGCTTCTCTCGAGCGATCACTTCTCGGTCGACGGCACTCTCATTGAGGCCTGGGCATCGATGAAGAGTGTCAAGCCGAGGGATGGGCCGGGCGAGCCGCCGGAAAATGGCGGCGGCCGCAATGCGGAAGCCGATTTCCATGGCCAGAAGCGGACGAACGAGACGCATGCCTCGACCACCGATCCCGATGCCAGGCTCTAGAAGAAGGGGAAAGGAAAGGAGGCGAAGCTGTGCTTCATGGGACACGGGTTGATGGAAAACCGCCACGGCCTTTTGGTCGACGCCTGCCTGACATTGGCCAACGGCCATGCCGAGCGGGTGGCGGCACTGCACATGATCGAGCCGCATGCGGACCGGCCGCGGGCCATCACGCTCGGCGCCGACAAGGCTTATGATGCGGAAGACTTCGTCAACGAACTGCGCTCGATGAAGGTGACGCCGCATGTGGCGCAGAACACGAGCGGCCGTCGTTCGGCAATTGACGGGAGCACCACGCGCCATGGCGGCTTTGTCGTCAGCCAGCGGATCAGAAAGCGGATCGAAGAGGCGTTCGGCTGGATCAAGACGGTCGCCGGACAGGACAAATCCCGGTTCCGTGGCCGCGACCGCGTCGGCTGGGCCTTTACCTTCGCGGCCGCCGCCTACAATCTGGTGCGGCTGCCGAAGTTGTTTGTTGTGCCGATATGACCACGCCCGCAGGCTGCCAACTGATCGGCCGCTGGCGCATCGTCGAGGCCGATCTGTGGGATCGCGATTATCTCGACCTCGATGAACCCGCCACGATCACCATCTGCGCTGGCAACCACGGCGAGATCGCCTTGGGCGCCATGCAGGCATCCCTCGAACTCGGCTACGGCCCGTCGATGGTCTTCTTCGCATGGGTCGGATTCGACGAAATGGACGAGGTCACAGGCGACGGCCATGCTGAACTGCTCGGCGACGGCTCCATCGAGATCACCTTCGTTTATCACAACGGCGACGAGGCAATCCTCAAGGCCAAACGAGACACTTCTTCAACGGCCTGCTAGAAGAGAGTCCTGAACCTGCCGAACCAAAGTTCGCAAGGTCGTGAACCAGATCGAGACGTCTCGCTCCTGCTCCCGTCATGTGGCGGCCCAAGCGCCAGCGCGAAGAGAAACTACCGTCCCGTGGACGTCCGAAAAAGTGCAGGAGCACCTTGAGGACAACGAACCAATCAGAATGCATTCAGATGTCTTTCTGACTGGATAACTCGTCGACCAGGACCCGCATGTTTTCCGAATAGTCCACCGGCGTGCTGATAAGATGGATACCGCCCGCCGCAAATGCCGCTTCGAGCGTCGGCGCAAGGTCGTTGGGGCCTTCGATTCGTCTGCCTTCGATGCCGTAGGCCTCGGCGTAAGCGACAAAATCGGGATTGCCGAAGGTCATGCCGAAATCGCTGTAGCTATTTGCGGCCTGTTTCCAACGGATCATCCCATAAGCGTCGTCCTGTAGGATGAGCACGACGAGACGATGTCCGAGGCGGATCGCCGTCTCCAGTTCCTGCGAGTTCATCATGAAGCCGCCGTCGCCGCATATAGCTAGAACGCGACGTTCCGGACAGAGCATCGCGGCCACGATCGCTGAAGGCAGCCCTGCGCCCATGGTGGCGAGCGCATTATCGAGGAGAAGCGTGTTAGCTACCCGGGTGCGGTAGTTGCGAGCGAACCAAATCTTGTACATTCCGTTGTCGAGGCAGACGATTCCGTCCTCAGGCATAACCTGACGCACGTCGTGCACGATTCGCTGTGGCGTTAGGGGATAGCGGCTTTCCTTCGCCCGGTCGGCGATCCTGGTCAGGATCCCATCACGCAGCCCGAGCAGCGCACCGGCGTTGGGCAGCCTGCCCTCGAGGCGGTCGGCAAGCGATCTCAGGCTCGGCCCGATATCGCCCACCACCTCGGTATGTGCGAAGAATACCTCGTCGACCGTCGCCGGCAGATAACCCACATGGAGCACAGCTGGCCCTTCCGGCTTCATCAGAAAAGGCGGTTTTTCAACGGTGTCATGGCCGATCGAGATCACGAGATCGGCGCGATCGATTGCCCGGTGCACGTAATCCCGCTCCGATAAAGCGGCCGTGCCCATGTACAGTCGGGCCCCCCCCGATACTGCGCCTTTACCCATTTGCGTGTTGAAGAACGGAATCTGCAGGCGCCTCACAAAGTCCGACAGCTCCGCAGCAAGGCGCGGTCTGTTTGCGGCTGCACCTAGCATCATCAGCGGCCGCTCGGCCTTAAGGATGTGCTCTGCCGCACGGTCCAACGCCTCCTTGGCCGCAACGGGCGGGTTGATAGGATGGGGCGCCACCATCGGCGGAACCACGGGCAGTTTCTCGGCTGCAACATCTTCCGGGAGTTCGAGATGGACCGGCCCTGGCCGCTCCTGTTGCGCTACCCGAAACGCTTCGCTCACAATGGTCGGAATTGTCGCTGGGTCGACAATCTGACGCGCCATCTTGGTCAGCGGCGTCATGGTCGAGACCATGTCCACAATCTGGAACCGCGCCTGGGTCCGGCCCCGTATGCACTTCTGTCCGGTGATCATGATCATGGGCATCGCGCCGAGCAGGGCGTAGGCTGCGCCCGTCGTGAGGTTCAGCGCGCCGGGACCGAGCGTAGCCAGACAGACTCCGGGCTTTCCAGTAAGCCGCCCATGCGTAGCCGCCATGAACGATGCCGCCTGTTCGTGACGCGTCACCACCAGTTTGATCGAGGAATGCCGTAGTGCTTCAACAAGGTCGAGATTCTCTTCCCCGGGAACCCCGAAGATTTGCCGAACGTTCTCGTTCTCAAGTGCAGATACAAGCAACTCGGCGCCGTTCATTGGTGTCGTCCTCGGCTGACGTTTTTTACGGCCACTCTGAACTGACCTTCCAATCGGTTTGGAAATTGCGAGTTGCGCCCCGCTCTGAACTGCTGTGTCAGCGGGGAGCGAACCGGGTCAAAGCAACAGGGAGACGGCACAACCAAACTTAACGCACTCTTCATTTTGAGTTCCCTCTTGACTTGAACATTCAGTACCCTTCGCCCAGCATAGGAGAAGGGACGTCCGTCGAGGATGAAGGGCGCCTCCTCTTGTCCTTTCACGGTCACCCTCTCATTGGTTTGCAGTTTAATTGGTGTCGAGCGTCGTTCCGGGCTTTTGCAATCGGCCGGAACAACGCTTTCACGAAGCCGGTAGCTGTCACTGCGGATGGGATCACTATGGAACAATTGAGCAAGCGATGAAGGATCGACGTTGCCACCACAGGACCGCCAAACGCACTGCCCCATCCGGTGATCAGGATCGACTCCCGCTCATTCCGGTCAGGCGCTATGCGCACGCCGATCGGCAACCCGCGCGTCCACCGGTCCAGATCCGCTTCGAATGGCGCCCAGCTCTCGAACCGGCGGCCGGCTATCGCATTGTGCTTGACCGAGCCGACCCGCGTTGCCCCTCCCCTTCGTACGCCCGGTAGGGCGCACAATCCGCAGCGCAGCGGCCAAATGGTGTGCAGCCGCATGTTGAACCTTACCTCCAGTATCGTTGCATCGTGATGTTCGACCAGCGCCCTTCGTATAGTCGGCCAGCAGTTCCGTTAGGACCCGCCGAAGCGAAGGGAGGCTACTTGCATCCTCTCGAACGAGTCCGCCTGGGGTCCCGAAGCGAGGGGCGGATGTACGGCCGACGCGAGCAACCCGGCGTTATCACGCCGTCGCACCCGCACAGGCTCACCGCCGATCCACTTCCCGGTGATACGTTGTCGATCCGCATCTAATGCCCCTGGAACTGTCTGAAACCTTGTCGTCGCGCTCTTCTGCGGTCTCAACTCTCGATGCCAACCCTGCACCCGAGGCTCCACACACCGAGCACCTATGACGGTCCCATGTTGGTCTGAATCACTGGCGCACCACTTCGGCATTGGCGCCATGGCGGAAGAAACGCCCCCGCTGCAAATTGTCCGGCCGACGCTTCTTGTCGCAAGTTCACAGAAGTCCGCCCCCCGCTGCAAGAAAAAGACCGGGCCTCCCGCCCGCCTGCCGGCTCGGGATGCCCGGTTTTCACGGCGGAGACCGCATATCGGCCGAGCGGTGATCATGGGTGATTGTTTCCTCGGTCCGTGCCGCAACGCGTTTGCGAATAGCCCCGCATGTCTTGTGCCAAAGGAGAAATGATCTATCACGCTGTGTGTCTCATGTCCGACACAGTCGACAGTCCGACAACGTGTCCGACCGCAAACGCCTGATCAATGTCCTGCGCGAGCCCGAAGGATGCAGGAGCTGACACGCCTCCTTTGCTCCTTAAAGCCGCTCTCGAACACGAGACCACTTGCTCGACTCAGGAGAGGAGTGGAAGAGTGCTGCTGCAGGAGCACCAGCCGCGAGGGGCGGAGCATCGCAGGGCTGTTCTAAAAACCTTAAGCAGACGTGTAGAGAGACATCGGCCACTCGCCCATTCCCGCCACGGCATCAAAACCACCATTGTCCCCAGACAACACAATGAGGTCGCATTATTCGCGCCCACCTCGCTAGGGCGCATCGGATAGGGACAGCGTCTAACAATCGCCAGCCCATCGACTGGTCCAGCCGTGACATCGTGCACAACCTTGAGCGTGAGGACGATTGAATCCGAAGGTGACAAGGTCGATGGCTCGCCTTCACGAGCATCTTTCGCCGCCACGGGTACGTGTGTCAGGCCTTTCGTTGCTAAGGTGCCCAATAGCATTAGCACCCAGAGGAGACTCAGTTCGTTAGAATGTTGGGGCGTGTTGATCCAGATCAGGACTTTCTCGCCGTCGAAAGCATTATGATCCTCGGCATCATGGGGACGGGGGCGTCTTTGCGGGGGCGCCTTCACTTTTGAGGTTTTTTCATGAATACTGATATTGAGGCCCGCAGATCCGATGCGATTTCGCGCGGGGTGGGCGTGACTACACAGGTTTATGCCGACAAGGCGCTTAATGCCGAAATCTGGGATGTGGAGGGACGGCGTTATATCGACTTCGCCGCAGGCATGGCAGTAGTCAACACCGGCCATCGTCATCCAAAGGTCGTTGCAGCGGTGAAAGACCAGCTCGACCGCTTCACACATACTTGCCATCAGGTCGTGCCTTATGAGAACTACGTCCGGCTCGCCGAACGGTTGAATGACGCCGTGCCTGGCGACTTCAAAAAGAAAACGCTCTTCGTCACGACCGGCGCTGAAGCCGTCGAGAACGCCGTCAAGATCGCCCGCGCCGCCACAAACCGCAGCGCGATCATCGCCTTCACCGGCGCCTTCCACGGCCGCACCTTCATGGGCATGACATTGACGGGCAAGGTCCAGCCCTACAAGGCCGGTTTCGGCGCGATGGTGCCGGACGTCTTCCACGTCCCGTTCCCCATCGAGTTCCATGGCACCACGATCGACGAATCGCTCTCCGTGCTCGACAAGCTTTTCAAGGCTGATATTGATCCTGGCCGCGTCGCTGCGTTTATCGTAGAACCAGTGCAAGGCGAAGGCGGCTTTTATGAAGTGCCGTCTGCCTTCATGGATCAGCTGCGCGCAATCGCTGACAAACACGGCATCCTGTTGATCGCAGACGAAGTACAGACCGGCTTTGCCCGCACCGGTAAGCTCTTCGCCATGGAGCACTTCGGTGTCTTTCCGGACATCACCACTATGGCCAAGGGTCTCGGCGGCGGCTTCCCTATAGCAGCTGTCACCGGTCGGGCGGAGATTATGGATGCACCGGGACCGGGCGGCCTAGGTGGCACTTATGGTGGCAGCCCGATCGGCATCGCCGCCGGAAATGCTGTCCTCGACGTGATCGAAGAAGAGGATTTGTGCCACCGCGCCGAACTACTCGGCGTACGCCTGAAAAGGCGGCTGCAATCGCTGAAGGATGTCGTTCCGCAGATCGCCGACATCCGTGGCCTGGGTCTCATGAATGCGATCGAGTTCACGGTGCCCGGCTCAAGAAAACCTAGTGCAGAATTCACGAACAGTGTCCGCGAGAAGGCGCTCGACAGGGGCCTCATCCTCCTGATCTGTGGCGTTTACGGAAACGTCATCCGCTTCCTCGCCCCGATTACTATCGAAGACACAGTATTTGCCGAAGCACTCGACATCCTTGAAGAAACATTACGCGCCTGCGCTCAGGAGGCCTGACGGGGCGCGAAAGCACCTGATACCGGTGCTTCCAGGCTTAGGCAGCCCTCAATGCTGCCGACAAGGCATCATGGCGGGCGAGTGGTACGCAGCGGCGTTAGCGGAAAACATTTGAACGTCGCGAAGCATCAACCGGGGATCTTATTGGGGCGCCGGGGACATGAATCGACATGGGATTGCTCGCGCCATAGATGCCGCCCGTCGGGTGCAAAAGGTTTGTGCCAAGAAAATAGGAAGGGAGCGCTCGCCTGTGCCAAGACATTATCGAACAAAGGACGCGATGTTCAAACGCTTCACCACGACGATCACGACCAATGCGTCGGCATCTTGTCGACTTCACCCGCAGCCTATAACTTCGCCGGGAGCGGGTCTGTTCAACCTGGACGACGTGTCGAATTATCTCTCGCCGGCAATTCGCAGACTACTTACGGAGCGGTTCGCCGACCTGCGCCGGAACAGCGTATCAGCGATGTGACGAGGCAGTTCACTGCGATCGCAGATCGAGAATATGTTGCCCGCCGGCCCATGGCGGGAATCAAAGCATTGGGAGCCACGGCTGGCGGCCGTCGGCAGCGGGCGCCAGTTCAAGAAGGCTCCGCGACCTGGCCGCATGGCCGGTTTTGCAAAGCTCGGGAATACTGAAACGGTGGATCAGCCGTAAGAGGGCTTCGTGCTCCTAACCACTTATTGTGAGCGGCGTGCGCGGATCTCTTGTAAGCGCGAATTTCCCCGCACCTTTTGCTGTTGAGTGCTCTGATGCATGACCGCCTCTTCAATGAAGCCGAACAGGCCGCGGATAAGGACGCCGCCGATAACGAAGATGGCGATGTCGTTGCCCTGCCGGACACGGGCTTTCCGGCGACCGAAGGGGCGACGGGAAAGAAGCGCGGCCGCAAGGCCTTGCCGGAAAACCTGCCGCGCGAGCGCGTCGAGTATGACCTTCCCGACGACTAGAAGGCTTGTCCTTGCTGCCGTCACCAGATGCATCGCATGGGCGAGGCCGTTACCGAGCAACTTCATATCGAGGTGAAGGCGAAGGTTTTGCAGAATGTGCGGTTCAAATATACTTGCCGCCCTTGTGACCGTACCAGCTTCAACACGCCGGTCGTGACCGCCGATGCCCGCACAACCCTTGCCGGGCAGCATCGCTACGGCTTCGACGCTGGCCTTCGCGCTCGTTCACAATACGTCTACGGCACGCCGCTCTATCGCCTGGCGCACGCCTTCGAGCGCGCGGGTGTTCCTGTCAGCCGTGGCGCTCTGGGCCACTGGGTGATCGGCTCGAGCGAAAAGCATCTCTCCCGCATCTATGACGCCCTGAAGCTGCGGCTCAGATCGCAGCCCCTCATCCATGGCGACGAGACGACTGTTCAGGTCCTGAAGGAAAAGGATTGAGAGGCCGCCAGCACCTCATACATGTGGGAATACCGGAGCGGCGAGGACAGTGACGAGCCTATCGTGCTGCTCGATTATCAACCGGGCCGCCGCCAGATACACCCGCAGACCTTCTTGGGCGATTACCGCGGCATAGTGATGAGTGATGGCTATTCCGCTTGGCGCACGCTGGAAGGGGCAACGCATCTTGGATGCATGGGCCGTTCGAGGCGGCGCTTCGTCGATGCCCTAAAGGCGAGGAAGAAAGGCGGCGGCCCGCCGGAACAGGCGCTCCGGTTCTTCGAACAGCTCTATCGGGTTGAAAGGCAGGCGCGGAACGAAATCCCCGATGACGGCGAGAAGCGAGATCACTGCATTCGCCGCTTCCGCCAGCAACATAGTGTCCCCATCCTCCTGCTCTCAAGGCATGGCTCGACGAGATCGCCCCAAAAGTCTTGCCGGACAGCAAGCTCGGCGACGCCGTCTCCTACACCCTGAACCAATGGGGGTATCTGACTCGTTACATCGAGGACGGCAGCATGCCGTTCGACAATAATCTTCTCGAGCGTGACATCAGAATCTTTGCCGCTGGCCGGAAAAGTTGGCTGTTCAGCGATACCGTCGACGGAGGCAGGGCCAGCGCCGTCATCTACAGCCTGATGTTGACCTGCCGCGCCTGTGGCGTCGAGCCGTTAGCGTGGCTGCGCCACGTCCTCACGAATGCCTCAACGCAACGAGGACGCTGATATCTACGATCTGCTGCCCTTCAACTTCGCCAAATCAACAGCAGCCTGATCAGACCAGATACCGTTCCCAATTCGAAAGCCATCCGTCGAAAGCGCTGGCGTCAAGGTGCGAGGAAAATAGCGCTTACGATCTCTTCATGGCATGGTAGCAACCGCGGTCCACTCGAGAGGCCGAATACATTTATGCAAGTGGAAATGTCATTTGCGACATCGCGAATCTCGCATTAGCGGGGCAGACCATACATTCCCTTCCCAAAAATCCGTCAAAAAGGCTAGCACCGCGAAATTGCTTTAGCCGTGTGTTCTCATCCTCCAGAGCGTTCACTGGCCGAGCTCGGAGACATCCAGCCCACCGAAGCGGGCCTTTCAGTGTAAATCGAGGCGCCGCTGACCCCTTGCTTGCGGCACAGATCGGCTACCGACACCCGGCCTCATGTTCCTTCAAAACTCCGATGATGTGCTCTTCAGACAAGCGGCTACGCTCCATGTCCTGGTGCTCCAAGATGGATGGCCAGAGCGAACTTCAACCCGGATTAGATCACAGGGGCAAGGTCACAGGCCCAAGACCTCAAAGGCCTCACGACCTACGAGTTCATCTGCAAGGAATGGGCTTCCCGGCCAGATGTCCCGAAGGGCCTGTGACGGTCGCGTCCCGTATGGCGCGGTTGATGACTTTACAATCGGGGAATACAGTGGGTCGCTGTCGGCAGCCTCGTCAGGTCCACCAGAGAACAAGATCCGGCCGAGCAAACCCGAAAAAGCTATTCAGCACCAAACGCTTTCCACTTCCTGATTGACCGGTAACCCCGTGAACGAAACCGCCATCGATTAGGGCGATATCGCCGGTTTTGAGCTGGAACTCGCGATAAGGAACCGCCTCAAGATAGGTTGCCGAATAAGGATAGCCAGTGGTCTCCACACCTTGCGCTATCCGGTCCGCAACTGTCGGCTTATGGCTCCAGAGGCGCAGATTGCCACCACCCTCGGCTATGCTGGGATAGAAATTGAGCGCTGCGACAGTGTTGTGCGCCACCGAAGAAATCTCGTAATCGTTGCCGGCACATAGGACTTGAGCGACGTCGTCGTGGGGGTCCAAGGAAAATGTGCCGCTGCCTGACCAACTGAGAGCGCGACAGACATTGGCCTGACCGTGTTCTGAACGGGCCAGCCTCAATTCAATGCCCTTGTTGTGAAGCTCTCGCTTTAACGCGCCGAATATTGCTCGGACCGGGTCAACCAAATTCTCAAAAAGGGCCTCGACGTGCGGTCGCGCCTTTTCGGCGTCTGCGAAATAGCTGGCTGAATCCTTCCTGTAGTGTGATGCGCCGACATATTGTCCGGGCACACCATCGTTACGCTCCTTGAGACCGGCACTACCAACAAAGTTCGTGGTGATCTTCTCGGCTACTTCGGTGCTGAAAGCTTGCTTGATGTGCAGAGCGGTGAGCTCACCTTTCAGGACCGAGATGATCTCCGCAGTGTTGATCGAGCCGATCCGTTCTCTGATTGAAACAGGGGAGATGGCTGGCAATTGAGATGTCTGGCTAGGCATTGTCTTGCTCCTGCAGTGCGTGATCAAGGATGGTGATGCCAAGATCAAGTTCGGCATCGGAGATGGTTATCGGCGGGAGAACTTTGATAACGTCGCGATTTGGCCCTGAGGATTCGATAAGAAGGCCTTTTTCGAACGCGACATCGTGCACGCGGCCGACAACTGCCGGTGAACGGCATTTCAGGCCGGCCATCAGACCGCGGCCGCGCTTCTGTTCGATGTATCTTGGAAATTTCGCAACGAGGCGATCGAGGTGCGTTTGCAGCCTGACGGCTGTCCGCTCGACACCTGCGGTAAATTTCCTATCCGACCACATCTTGCACATGGCTCCTGCCGTCACGAAGGCGAAATTGTTGCCTCTGAAGGTCCCGCTATGTTCTCCGGGCTTCCATATGTCCAAGTCGGGTCGAATCAGGACGATGGACAATGGACTACCTGAACCGCTTAGGGACTTGGAAAGACACACAATATCCGGTTCGATTTTCGCAGACTCGAATGAGAAGAAATCGCCAGTTCGGCCCGCACCCGCCTGGATGTCGTCGACGATAAAAACAATGCCGTGCGTACGGCAAATGCACTGAATTTCCGTGAGCCAAGCTGCGGATGCGGCGTTCATGCCGCCTTCTGCCTGGATGGTCTCCAGAATGATTGCGGCAGGCTTTTCTATTCCGCTCCCCGGGTCGCTCAAAACGCAGTCGATGTAACTGGCGGAATCGAAAGCTTGGCTCGGATAGCCGTCATAGGGAACACGGATCACATCGTGGCGAGCAACGCCTCCCAGTTCCCTGGTTGAGGCCGAGCCCGACACCGCTAGAGAGCCGAGCGACATGCCGTGGAACGCATTCGTAAAGGCCATGACGCTCGAGCGGCCGGTGTATTTTCGCGCCAGCGCCAGAGCCGCTTCGTTGGCGTTCGTGCCGGTCGGCCCAGGAAACTGAATCTTGTACGAAAGGCCTCTGGCTTTCAGGATCCAATCCACGAACCCTTCAATGAAGTCACGCTTTGCCGCCGTATGCATATCAAGCGACAGAAGAATGTTCTCACCGACGAGATATTCAATCGCCGGCGCCATGATATCCGGATTGTTGTGCCCGTAGTTGAGTGCGCCGGAACCCACCAGGAAATCGATAAAGGGCTTACCCGTCTCGTCCCAGATCGTCGCCCCAAGGGCCTTCGTAAAGACGGTAGGGAACGCCCGGCAATAACGACGAACGTTGGACTCATGGGCCGTGAAAGGGTCGGTATTCATATTGGGTCCTCTGCACATAGGTCGTTCAAAGAAGAGAGCTGTTTAATGGCTAGTGGTTTGCGGTAGATGTTCGTCATCTAACATTGAAGCAGAATGCCGGAGGAAGCTTTGGTTGGTCTGGTGATGCCGGGATCCTCATCGAGTATTGTTGGGTTGCGTTGCCCTCCATTCGGATGCCTTCGCAGAATGTGCTGCAACAAGATGGCTTCTAAAGCTTCCGCGAAAGCACCGATACTACGAGATCGGGTAGTTGACGTACCCACCCATCGCCTACCCAAAGCGACTCCGGACAATGAATGAGTCCAAGGACGATTAGCAGGGTCGCGTCGCCAGAGGTTGTGTAGCTCGGCGGCAGCGAAGCCGCTCGCGAGCGCGCCCCCCCAATAGCGCCGTAGCGAGCGAGCGGCTTCGCGGCGGTCATCAATATTCGCCGTTCAACCTCGGGCTGCGGACACCAACCTGATTCAAGAAACTATTTGATGACCGATGACACAGCGAAAGCCGCGCTCTCTTGGAGAAGACTGCGGATTCCGATCTCTTGCGCGAGATGATTGGCCCGAGCCGCCGGATCAAGAGGGCGGGGCCGTGGGCGCCCTTGACGGAAGGCCCGTTCGTAGGCCAGGCGGAAGCAACCGGGAGACGCGCTGGCGAAGGGCCGCATCGGTTTAGAGAACGTCCACTACCGCGACGGCAACCATCCCCGGCCGCAGCTGGGGCTGCTGCCTTCAGGCGAGTCGAAAAGGAGATCGTCCGGGAGGGTGAAGGCGTTGACGAGGTGGCCGTGAGTAAGCAATCGAGCGCTGATCGGGATCGACGAACGCTGTTTCCGTCCGACCGAGGTTGACCTGTGATCGGCGTTACCTCAAGGCAGGCAGGCCGATAAGCTCGGTTGGAAGGCGAAGACCACTTTCGATGAGCTCGTCTCCGAAATGCTCGAGGCCCACTGCCGCGCCTACGGGATCATGCTGGCGTAACGTGAAAACACGATGGCGTCGCGGGCAGGTGCATTTGTCGTGGGGCCATCCGCATTGCTAGGCTCGCCGTCTCGGCCGGCATCCACTCAGGTCCGGTCGTTTGGGTCGGCGAATTCACACATCCTGCAAAGCAGAAAACCATCCGCTCCATTCATGCGGTCGACGATTTCGCGAAAAACGGGCTTTTCAAACAGAGCGGAGTAACCCTCATATAAAAGGTTGCCCAATACGTGACGCCGTTCAAAATCCATGGAGCATAGGGTAACGTCGCCGTTTGGAAGAAGAACATTCCGATACTGTCGTTCGTCCACGCAGGTTAGGGCTCCGACCACTGGCTGGCGTGGTGCAACGATCTTAGGGTCCACGCTTCCACCCCTACTGCTCATGGGCCGCGCTTTTATCAGTGCTTTGGTAGGAATAATGTCGGCTATATCTGGGTGGGGCTCGCCCAAAGCCACGAACCGGATCAAGGGGATATCCGCGTCGACGAGTTGACGAACCAGATCGCGATACTTGTCTCCGACAAGGCGGCTGTTCATGTAGGTGCCATCATCGAAAACATGAACCACGAATACGCCTAAGCGCAAAGCTTGCAATCGTTGCAGGTCCTGCCCGTTCATTCCCACCAGCGTCGTAAAAATCCTGATGCCATGGCCTTTGGCGAAGGCGTGCTCCACCATTTCGGTGCAGTCCGGATTGAGCCAAGGTTCGGAGTATCCCGCAAAACCAATGCCGACGGAAGTCGGTACGCGGGCCAGACACCGCTTGAAATCTTCAAGACCCAGATGACTCGCATGAGACACTTTTCTTTGCCGGACCGCGAACTTGTCCTGGGGACAATATGAACATCCTACGACACATCCCGTGGTCGTCGTTATCTCCAAAACCCTGCCGGCTGTGTTTGCTGAGCGAAGTTCCGGCAAAATCACTGGTGACAACTCCCATCTACTTACGTCGAAGCGCCACGATGGTGTGCCTTTGGCTTTCTGGCACCGCCTGCTGATCTACTGAGGCAACGCGGCCATCTACCCTTTTGGCAGCCTAGCCGCCCGGTTCGCCGATTTGCCGGGCCGACTCTTCACAAACTTCGAGCGCGTCGGACCAGAGACAGCATTGCATCTTTCGAGGCATCACTCGCTCCGGAGATGTAGCCTCAACCGTTGATCGCTGGCCCGTCGCCGAGATGCGGGCACAGCACCCTCGAACCCGCCGGAAAGAAGCCTTTCTGGATCAGGTCGATCATCCCTTGCATCGACCGAGTTGCATGTTCTCATGCGGGTCAGCCCTCACCCTATATTGCCGCACCTCGACCAGCAAAGGCCGTGCCAGTGCGCCTGGCGCGCAGTTACTGCGTGATAGGCCTCGAAAAGCCCGACAGGCCCAAGACGCTCCGCTGTTTTGAACCCGACATGTTTTCTGACGGCTGTCAGATTTTGGACACACATCACTCATGCGTCAGTCGGTTAAGACGGAATGGCGTGCTGAGTTCTGCAAATTCGCTGAGAGTGGGCGGTCATGACAGGGTGGTGCTCAACGTCACCGATTCCCTGGAAGGAACGCCGCCATGATCAAGACAGAAAGTAAGACCGCCAGCGCTGCCGTCAAAGACATTCTGCTTTGGAACCCGGATAGATTGAACGAGGTGATCCGCGCGGTGGCCGAGATGGACGAGGCGCTGGGTGCTTCGAAGAGCGAGCGCACGCCGGAGCGTCTCGGCTATCACGCGCGCTACTACGGGCGGAGAACTAGCTGCGCACCTACGGCGGTTCGATAATCCCAAGTTTCAAAGCTTTTACAACAGCTACCGTTCTGCTGGTCGCATCCAACTTCCGCATTACATTTTTTAAATGGAAATCTATCGTATTTCGTGATCTGCCTAAAATAGTTCCTATTTCCCATGACGATTTTCCTTTCGACACCCAATAAATGCACTCTATTTCTCTCGGAGAGAGGTTATGAATTTGCTCCGGTTCAGTCGGAGTGCCGAGCTTCGCAACCCTCAGATGAAACTGTAGCGCGGCCATTTGCAGGTAGGTGATCGTTCTATTTAGCAATTCGCAGTCTGAGGATTGGGCAAAACTCATAAACCTAAAGCTGTCAGCAGGGCCATGTAATGGGATGGTAACGCCTGACCTCAAGCCGAATGTTGCTGCTTCGTCCAAGACGCGGCGTCCATCTTCAGTTATGCTTTCATCGGTATACACCTCGCTCCATCGAAAGGCCCCTGCCTCCTTTCGACCTTTCTTGATGAGTGGGTCTATTTTGGCATAGCCCATTCTCGAGTAGCGCTCCTGCCATTCGGCAGGATAATTCCACATCACCACAGAATCCTGTCGGTTCGGCTTGAAAACCCTCTGTTTTGATGCGAGCGGGCCATAGGCAATCCACGGGCAATCGAACTTCCGCGCAAACGCGGACAACAGTTCGAACAACTGTTCGGATTGAGCGATACCGTCAGTCATGTCGAGGAACAGACCTAACTCGAGCTCAATCCGCGGGAGTTCCACGATCTCTCCTTCAGTTGCGTCCTCAGGTGCACAGCTCCAACCCAGCATCGCAACATGCGTAGTACGGGAATCGACAGCCGGAGTTTCTTCCGCCACCTAAAGACGTAGGATCAAGAGTCGTGCCACCTTGCGAGCGGAGCTTTCTTCAGGTTGTAAACCGACTGGAGCGAGGTACCCAGGAGGCGAACCGAACAGCACTGTGTCGGGGAGCGCACAAATCCGACAGTCGAGCATTCGATTGACGGAATATGGGCAGGAAAGTATTCGCGGCGCGTTTTTGAAATCAGCACCTAAGCCCCGGGCACGTGAAGCTGCGTTGCAACTGTACTCATTTGATCGAGACAACGTGATGCACCAGGTGATGATCGCCGAACACGCTTAAAGCGTAAAGAAGAACCATTTACATCGATAGCATCGGCCCTTCTTTTCCAATCTTCCCCCGAGTTGGGGAAGCCATAGCAATCGTATTCGACTGGATCGCGGCTGACTTTGTCCAGGCTCGGCAACCTGCTGAATTTGTCCTTCGGCTGTTCCCGCTCAGTTGGCACGACTTTTGAACCTCACATCGTGAGGCGCCAGGAGCTGCCCGCCAAAATTGATGCTGTTGTGGGGGAGGTCGAAAATTCCAGTTTTGTCATTTAACTTCTTTGGGACCGAGCGTGTTGATGCGCCCGCTTGGAAACTATGAAACGTTTCCCCGTCCATCAGCGCGGCGCCAATTCCCGCGATGTTTTCACCTTCACTGTCCGCCACTGGTGCAGGCAGCCGGTGCGGCTCGCGATCATCATGGCCGCGATGCTCGCCTCCACGCTCGCTGACGTGCTGATGCCGGTCTTTTCGGGTCGTCTCATCGATGCTGTTGCAGGTGGCGCTGCTGTGGCAGCACCAGCCTGGCATTCGGCCCTTTCAGCCTTCTCTGTACCGATTGCACTTGCGCTCGCTGCCATTGCCATGCGCCACATCGCCTTCATTGGCCTGAACGACCTTTTGCTGAAGATGATGTCCGATGTCGCGAACGAAGCGTTCTATCATGTCCAGCGCTTTTCGACAGACTGGCATGCGAACAGCTTCGCCGGCTCGACAGTGCGCAAGATAACGCGCGGCATGGGGGCGCTCGACCCCCTAAACAGCACAGTATTGGTCGCGCTGTTCCCGTCCTTTATCATCTTGGTAGGTTCGACGGCGCTGCTCGGCTGGCACTGGCTGGTCATGGGCGTGATCTTTGCTTGCGGCTCGCTCATCTACCTTGCCTTTACGATTTCGCTGTCGCTCGGCTATATCGCGCCAGCGGCGAGCCTTGCTAACAGTTGGGACACAAGGCTCGGAGGCGCGCTTGCGGATGCGGTCAGTTGCAACGCTGTGGTCAAAGCCTTCGGTGCAGAGATCCGCGAAGACGAGCGCCTAGCAAATATCATGACCAAATGGCGGCACCGCACGCGCCGGAGTTGGGTGCGGGTAACGATCATCGGCTCAACCCAAGGCGTCACTTTGGTTGCGCTCAGGGTAGCGGCGATCGGATATGCCTTGCTTCTGTGGTCGCATGGACAGGCAACGCCGGGCGAGATTGCCTATGTTCTCACCTCCTTCGTCGTCTTACAGGGCTATCTGCGTGATGCTGGCATGCATGTACGCAACGTGCAACGCTCGGTTAATGATATGGAAGAACTGGTGGCCATCCACAATCAGCAGCTGGATGTTGCGGATCGTCCAGAGGCCAAGCCGATCCGGATCACGACGGGCCGCATCGATTTCCAGAACGTCCACTTCCGCTACGCCAACCATCCCCTGCCGATCTATAGCCAATGTTCGCTGTCGATTGAGGCTGGCGAAAGGGTTGGGTTGGTTGGACCCTCCGGTTCCGGCAAGTCAACATTCGTGAAGCTCA
This sequence comes from Mesorhizobium sp. M4B.F.Ca.ET.017.02.2.1, assembly GCF_003998955.1. Taxonomy (NCBI): domain Bacteria; kingdom Pseudomonadati; phylum Pseudomonadota; class Alphaproteobacteria; order Hyphomicrobiales; family Phyllobacteriaceae; genus Mesorhizobium; species Mesorhizobium sp. M4B.F.Ca.ET.017.02.2.1. The sequence continues at coordinate 19,261 of NZ_RZOF01000073.1, forward strand.
TCCAGAGACTCTACGACCTGAGCGGCGGCCGGATCCTGATAGACGGCCAGGACGTCTCCGAGGTGACCCAAGAGTCGCTCCGTTCGCAGATCGCGATCGTGCAGCAGGAGCCTATCCTGTTTCACAGGTCGCTTGCCGAGAACATCGCCTATGGCCGGCCTGGCGCGAGCCAGGCCGAGATCGAGCAAGCGGCACGGCTGGCCAGTGCGCACGACTTCATCGCGTCCCTGCCGAAGGGCTATGGGACATTGGTCGGCGAAAGGGGTTTGAAGCTCTCCGGCGGCGAGCGCCAGCGCGTGGCGATCGCGCGCGCCTTCCTGGCGAACGCGCCGATCCTTATTCTGGACGAGGCCACATCGAGCCTCGATTCGGAATCCGAGGTGCTCATTCAACAAGCGGTGGATCGGTTGATGGTGGGTCGAACCACACTCGTCATCGCACACCGGCTGTCGACCGTCCGCTCGCTCGATCGGCTGCTCGTATTCGATCGTGGCCGCATCATGGAGGACGGCGATCATGCCGCGCTGATCGATCTCGATGGTGGCATTTACCGCCGCCTGTTCGAACGGCAGGCGTTGGAACTAGCGAAGGGCCTGGCCTGATCGCTAAACCGGCTTGCGCGATGCGCCGAGCCGTTGCCGGAGAGGGGTGTGGCAGTGACGAGCGGCGGCGTTAGACCGGCAAAACCAGCACGGCCGGAACTGTCCGCCAAACAGGCGAGCGGGAATGCACCACGTCTAAGCTTCGGCGAATGGGCAGTTACACGCGGGCACCGAATTGTCGCGCCTAACGGCGCACGCACCAAAAGGGCGGGAATGTCGACGGCCCGGGAAGTGTGCGGCCCTCGCCGTTACCCACATTTCGCCAAACGAAGCGAAGTCAACGCACAGGCCGGCTGGGAGCCCTGTCGCTGGCCCAACCTACCGCACGCCGGCCATGTCAACGGTTCAAAGTCCCTTCGGTTCGCAAAGTCGTCCCCTCGGAGACCCGGAAGCGCAGGAGCTCCGACCGCAGTCTTCGCTCAACTCTCGCCATCTGCTCCGGGGGATTGGATTCCGTTCCCTTGCTAGCACAGTGGCAGCTGAGCACGAACTCGCCGGCCTCGTGTCTTTCGATTACGGCCAACGGGCTTAGGAAGAAAGTGGTTTCGCCGGCCCTCTGCGGAGCGAATGAACAGTTCTACAGATCATCGACTCCGCGAAAAAGAGCACGCTGCCGAAATAGCAGGCCTGAAGCAGCAGCGAACAGGCCAGCGTCGTGACGACTGCCAGGCGGAGCGAATCCAAAGCGAAGTAAACCATCGACGCATTGCTGCACAGGAGCAGCCCTACGAGCCGACAAAAAGATATGAAGTGCACGCCGTTCCCCTGGTTTTTCGCCAGATCATGTTGCGAGCTCGTCGGCCGCAACATGCGTCTGGCAGTTCTTGGGGCAGACGCGGCCGCAGGCTCCGCAGCCGATGCAGCGGCCGGCATCATCGACAACCATGATCATGCGATTGAGCTTGCCGTCGAAATCGTCGTCCTCGTCATCGCAGCGACCGAGGATTTCACCCGCATCATCGACGCCGTGAAGATGCATCACATCGCGCGAGCAGACCTTGAAACAACGGCAGCAGCCGATGCAGGTCTTGCTATCGATGGAGGTCAGGTACGACGGCATCCAAATGGAGCCGTCACGGGTGGTGAATGTGCGCATCATCCTAAATTCTTCATTGAAGCGAGTTCTCTCTTGGCAACATCCAACTCGGCATAAACGGCTTGGGTTTTCTCGGCGACGTCCTGTATGTCGGCCCACTTGCCCGGCAGACCTCAACAAGGTCCTGCA
>NZ_RZOF01000740.1:0-381 GCF_003998955.1 Mesorhizobium sp. M4B.F.Ca.ET.017.02.2.1
CTCCCATGAACTGGGATGACGTCCGCATCTTCCTCGCCGTGGCGCGCGCCGGCCAGATCCTCGGCGCGGCGAAACGCCTGGAGCTCAACCATGCCACCGTCTCGCGCCGCATCGCCGCGCTCGAGGACGCGCTGCGCACAAAACTCTTCCGCCGCCTGACCACCGGCAGCGAGCTGACGCCGGCCGGCGAGCGTTTCCTCGACATTGCCGAGCGCATGGAAAGCGACATGATCGCAGCGCGTGCGACCATTGCCGGCGAAGGCGACGATGTCTCGGGCACGGTGCGCATAGGCGCGCCGGACGGTTTTGGCGTCGCCTTCCTGGCAAAACGGCTGGGAGAACTGACCGCCCTCCACCGCGAGCTCACCATCCAGCTTGTGC
>NZ_RZOF01000741.1:0-381 GCF_003998955.1 Mesorhizobium sp. M4B.F.Ca.ET.017.02.2.1
TGTCGAGGAACAGGCCGAGCTCCTTGCGGTCCTCGGTGAGGTAGGCAATGCCGGCCTCCAGCGCCTCGCGCGGCGAAGCAATGGCAATCGGCTTGCCGTCGAGTTCCAACTCGCCCGCACTGCGGCGGTCGGCGCCGAAGATCAACCGGGCAAGCTCGGTGCGGCCGGACCCGCCCAGCCCCGCCAGCGCCAGGACTTCGCCGTGGTGAAGATCGAACGAGCAGTCCTTCAGCAATCCGCCGTCCGACATGCCGCGCACCGACAGCGCCACACGGCGCTGGCTGTCCGGCGGCCGGTGATCCTTCTTGTAGAAGGCCGAGAGATCGCGGCCGACCATCATCGAGACCAGGCGCGAGGCGTTGAGGTCGGCGCGCTCGAGGG
>NZ_RZOF01000742.1:0-380 GCF_003998955.1 Mesorhizobium sp. M4B.F.Ca.ET.017.02.2.1
CTTTCAGCCTTTCGGCGTCAAGAGCAAAGTTTTTGTCGTTGTCGGGATATTCCCTTCCACCCGGCGCGCCCCGAAATGAAAACGGCGAGCCGTTGGACCCGCCGTGGCATTTCGTGACCCGCTTCGCTTTACCAGAGGTCGTAGCGCAGGCCGAATTTGATCTGGTGGTTGCTGATCCCCTTACGGGTGGGATAGGAGGTCAGGCTCTCGGCGGCCACATATTCCGCATTGGGGGCGGAGAAATACTGGTAGCCGAGGTCGACAAGAACATTCTTGGTCACTTGGTATGCAAGGCCCGCATTGAGCGTATAGGCGAGCGAGTATTGGTTTTTGTTGCTGCTCAGGACGAAATCGTTGGAGGAGTCGGCGCTGTCTGTGTA
>NZ_RZOF01000743.1:0-378 GCF_003998955.1 Mesorhizobium sp. M4B.F.Ca.ET.017.02.2.1
CCCATCTTGGCGCCGCCATAGGCGCGCCGCTGCTCCGGCCGGAAGCCGGATTGTTCCATGCGCAGATGTGTCCCGGACGAGGTCGGGGTGAGCGTGAAGGTCACCACGCTTTGCAGATTGAACGCCGGATCCGGGTGCGCGAGGTTCCATGTGTAGGACAGCGTCTTGTTGGGCTCGACGGCCAGCACCTCGCAGTCGAGCATGCCGCCCCAATCGGCGCTGATGTTGAAGCGGTGGCCGACAGCGGGCTTGAAATCGTTTTTCATCAGCCACTCCTCGATCAGATGCGGTTGCGTCAGCGCGCGCCAGAGTTTTTCCGGCGGATGGGATATCTGCCGCTCGACGACGACAGTGCGGTTTTCAGTGGCACTATCGTTC
>NZ_RZOF01000744.1:0-367 GCF_003998955.1 Mesorhizobium sp. M4B.F.Ca.ET.017.02.2.1
GCGATCAGCAGACTTGAAACGGCAGCGATCGTCGGCGTGATCTCTTCCCGAATTCCCGACCACATCTTGATCGGCAAGGTGGTGGTGTCCGGCCCGCTCACGAAAAGTGACAGCACCAACTCGTCGACAGATCCGTCACCGCAACTAAAGCTGGACCTTCAGCCCTCGCCTTCGGCCCACGCCACGTATCTACTAAGCTTAAGGCGAATCGCGGATTCGTCGCCGTGTTGCGCCCCTCGCGAGAGGGCATCCAGAAGGGGCCCAAGGCCTGCCGTTTCGAGGTTGCCTATTGCCGAGAGGATCTCGTCCTGCCACCGCGGGTGAACGTTCTCTCTGCTGAGGCCCTTGAATTTCTCCCAGATCTGAT
>NZ_RZOF01000745.1:0-278 GCF_003998955.1 Mesorhizobium sp. M4B.F.Ca.ET.017.02.2.1
TGGGGGGAGATCGCACTATCTTCAGAGGCAAGCGTCTGCCATTGAGAAGTGGCGCCTGCTCGGATGGCTTGGCACCCTTCCTCTCCCCCGTCGATCGGGGGTGAGGTGTCGAGCGCAGCTCGACGGAGTGGGGGTCGACCCTGGCGCGGGTCAGGACGATGCGTGCAAGCGATCCTCTTTCCTATGCCCGTTGCGGCGGTTGCCAGGTGGTTCCCCCACTCCGTCGCCGCTTCGCGGCGCCACCTCTCCCCCCTCCGGAGGGAGAGGAAAGCAGCCTC
>NZ_RZOF01000746.1:0-252 GCF_003998955.1 Mesorhizobium sp. M4B.F.Ca.ET.017.02.2.1
AAGGCAACGCAGGCGGGGCGGCCCCTAGGCCGTCCCGTCGAACTTGCTGGCTTCGACGCGGCGGCATCCACCTCGCGCCAGCATGCTGTTGGTCACTGATCGACGACCAGCCGCAGCGCCCGCGATGAAGGATGAAAGCATCGCCGAAAACCGTACCCTGGTTGCAAAGGTGTTCGAGGCACTCGACGAAACGAAGCCGCTATCCGTGCGCTACCTCGTTCTGGAGCTGGAGAATGGCGAGTTCGTGCATCT
>NZ_RZOF01000747.1:0-251 GCF_003998955.1 Mesorhizobium sp. M4B.F.Ca.ET.017.02.2.1
ACCCACCGGCTCCGGCGTGCGGCTGAATTCGCGCTTGGCGCGGTAGGGTTTGAGGTTGGAGGGCATCAGCAACCAGCGCCCGCCAAAGGCAAAAGCCGAGCTCCTTCGCGCCCCCCTCTGGCCTGCCAGCCTTGCCATGATCATCCGTGAAAACTCAATCGTCGGCGGCCGGCGTGAGCTCGAGCTCAGCCGGGGTCAGCCCTTGCCTGAGCTGGCTCAGCCGGAACTCATCGACCCAATAGGCCTCGCCG
>NZ_RZOF01000748.1:0-249 GCF_003998955.1 Mesorhizobium sp. M4B.F.Ca.ET.017.02.2.1
CTAATAATGAGCGATCACCTGATTGTAACACTATTGAAACACACCTAAGTGTTTGGTGAAGTCGGCTGCCTGGAATCAACGCCATGGCCGGCATCTGAGGGAGATTCAAATGGACTTCAGTGGTTTCAGGCTGGGCCCCGGTCATCGTCACCACTGCTTGCGCGGCGCGGGCGCGCCATACTTACCGAACCGTAAATGGGGATGGTTAACGGAGGGTTGAGGCGGGCGGTTCTCTCGCGCATTCGGTGT
>NZ_RZOF01000749.1:0-249 GCF_003998955.1 Mesorhizobium sp. M4B.F.Ca.ET.017.02.2.1
CGGGTCGCTGCTGACCGTCGAATAGGTGTTCTCGCCGTCGGTGAGCACGATGACGACCTTGTCGTTGCCGCGCTCGCTCTCCAGCCGCCCTTCGGTGAAGGGCTCGGTGCTCGACACGGTGCGCCAGTCCCAATCATCGCTGAGCCAAACGGTGCGCCGGCTCGAGGAGCGGCTCGGGATGAGGTTGCTGACCCGCACGACGCGCAGCGTCGCTCCGACACAGGCGGGTGCGCAACTCATCGAAACCCT
>NZ_RZOF01000074.1:0-20749 GCF_003998955.1 Mesorhizobium sp. M4B.F.Ca.ET.017.02.2.1
CATCGAACAGCAGGCGGCCGCCGAGGCGGCGGAGCCGCAGCGGGGTGCGTCGCCGGCGCTACCAAGATTGATTGCGGGCACTGGTAGAGGCCAGAGGCGAGAAACCGGGACGCGTCCCTCCCGGACGCGGCCACCGTCAAGGACACGCCTTTTTGGCTCGTTCGATTGGCGGGCGCTGGCGGCGTCGATCGTGATCAGCGCGGTGCTGGCCAGCGGCGCAACGCAATGGCTGATGTTCAACGGCGCGTCCGACAGCTTTGCCGCGGCGGTCGCCAGCGGCCATCGCCGCAGCCTGCTCGCCGCCAGCCCGATCGACATCGTTTCGTCCGACCGCCACACCGTGAAGCCGTGGCTCGACGCCCGCATCGGCGTGTCGCCCCCGGCGCCCGACCTCGCGCAGGACGGCTATGCGCTGATCGGCGGCCGGGTCGAAGTGATCGCCGACCGGCCCGTGCCGGCATTGGTCTATCGCCATCGTGAACACCTGATCACGCTGGTCGCCGAACCGCAGCAGGGTGGCAGTGCCAGCCAGCCCGAGGACCTATCGTCCGGCGGCTTCTCGCTGGTCCACTGGAGCGACGGGGCCTTCTCCTACTGGGCGATCTCGGACATGGAGCGGCCCGAACTCGACGACTTCGTCGCCCGCTTCCGCAAGGCGGCCGTGTAAGCCGATTTATGGCCGCCGGCCTGGCGATGCCGGCGCGTCCTTGCCGTTGCCGGCGAATTCCGCTAAGGCGCGCCTTTGCCGCCGGGAGCGAAAACTTTGACCGATCAGCGTGCCGACGTCGCCATCATCATGGGCAGCCAGTCCGACTGGGCGACGATGCGCCACGCCGCCGAGACGCTGGAGGCGCTGGGCATCCCGCACAAGCGGCTGATCGTCTCCGCCCACCGCACGCCCGACCGGCTCTATGATTTCGCCAAGGGCGCCAAGGCGGCCGGCTACAAGGTGATCATCGCCGGCGCCGGCGGCGCTGCGCACCTGCCCGGCATGACGGCGGCGATGACGCCGCTTCCCGTCTTCGGCGTGCCGGTGGAATCGAAGGCGCTGTCCGGCCAGGATTCGCTGCTCTCCATCGTCCAGATGCCGGCCGGCATTCCGGTCGGCACGCTCGCCATCGGCAAGGCCGGTGCCGCCAATGCCGCTCTTCTCGCCGCCGCCGTGCTGGCGCTGAACGACGACCGGCTGGCCGCCCGGCTCGACGCGTGGCGCGCCGCCCAGACCGCCAAGGTTGCCGCCGAACCGGCGGACGCGCCATGAGCCTGCCTGCGGGATCGACCATCGGCATTATCGGCGGCGGCCAGCTCGGCCGCATGCTGGCGATGGCCGCGGCCCGTCTCGGCTATCGCACCGTGGTGCTTGAACCGCAGGCCGATTGCCCGGCGGCCCAGGTCGCCAACCGCCAGATAACAGCCGCCTATGACGATGCAGAGGCCCTCGCCGAACTCGCCGCGGCCAGCGCCGTCGTCACCTACGAATTCGAGAACGTGCCGGTGGCCGCCGCCAGCACGCTGGCCGCCAAGGTGCCGGTCTACCCGCCGGCGCGCGCCCTCGAAGTGGCGCAGGACCGGCTGGCCGAGAAGAAGTTTCTCAACGGCGTCGGCATTTCGACCGCCGATTTCCGCGCGATCGACAACGATGCCGAACTGACGGCCGCGCTGAAGGAATTCGGCGGCAGCGGCATCCTGAAGACCCGGCGCCTGGGCTATGACGGCAAGGGCCAGCGCGTCTTCCGCAACATGGACACCGGCGGCTTTTCCGGCACCTGCGAGGCGATGGGCAATGTGCCGCTGATCCTCGAATCCTTCGTCGCCTTCGAGCGCGAGATATCGGTGATCGCCGCGCGCGGCCTTGACGGCAGCATCGCCGCCTACGATCCGGCCGAGAATGTCCATCGCGACGGCATCCTGCACACTTCGACCCTGCCGGCCGGGATCAGCCATGAAACGGCGGCCGCCGCGCAGGCGGCAGTGGCAAAGGTACTGGCGGCGCTGGATTATGTCGGCGTCATCGGCGTCGAGTTCTTCGTGCTCGCCGACGGCTCGCTGCTCGCCAACGAGATGGCGCCGCGCGTCCACAATTCCGGCCACTGGACGGAGGCCGCCGCGACGGTCTCGCAGTTCGAGCAGCATATCCGCGCCGTTGCCGGCATGCCGCTGGGCACGCCCGGCCGCCACTCGGACTGCGTCATGGAAAACCTGATCGGCGACGATGTCAGCCGCGTTCCGGCCTTGCTCGCCGAGCCCGACCTGATGTTGCATCTCTACGGCAAGGCCGAGGCGCGCGCCGGCCGCAAGATGGGCCATTTCACCCGGATCAGCAGTCGAAGCTGAGCGCCGGCTTACTGCATGTCCTGGTCTTCGTCCTCGTCCGGGCTGGCGCAGGTCGCGTCGCCTTCCTGGCAGTTGCGGCCGGACGTGAGCTGTTTGACGCGCTCATTGGTCAGCTCCGTCAGGCATTGCGAGACCTCCATCGGGTAGATGGAGCCGCCCTCGCTGTCCGCAGCGGAATAGGCGCATTCCGCGTCGCGGAACGTGATCCAGGCGCGCTGCGCCGCCTGCAGCAATTTGTTGGACTTCTCGTCGCCATCGCCGACAAGACCCTTGTAGGTTGCATTGAGCTTGGCGTCCGCCGCCTGGTAGTCGGCATTTGCGCAGATATTCATCATCTGCTGGCTGTCGTCGTTGCGGTCGCATTCCTGCGCCCGCGCGACCGGGGCCGCCGCCAGCACGGCAAGACAGGTGGACAGAACCATCAGGCGCATGTGCGTCTCCAAATCATCTTGCGAGGCGACGGCACCATTCCAGCCCGACCCCGGCTGCGCAATGCCACGCAGCGGAGATGGCGAACATTTGATTGCCCGCGATTTCAGCCGGCGATAAAGCACGCTTGCGGTTGACACGGGCAAGGCTCCTCGTTTATGAGCCACGCAAGTTCAAAGGCGCGCTTTTTCGGGCGCGCCTTTAAAATTCGGCCCGGCAGCGGGCCCCGACCGAACAGGCAAGACCATGAAGATCAAGAATTCGCTCAAGGCGCTGAAGGCGCGTCACCGCGACAACCAGCTGGTTCGTCGCAAGGGTCGCATCTACATCATCAACAAGACCGCCCCGCGTTACAAGGCGCGCCAGGGCTGAGCTTTGCGCGCGGCTTAGTGCATGTCGCCCAAAGGTGCCAAGCGGTTTTGGGACAACGACATGCACATAGAGACCACGCCGCGCGTCTATGATGGTATTGCCGGCTTGCCGGCTCCTTCACGCTAAAATCACTTTGCCGATCCGCCGTCGGGGATTAGATTCCGGCGATGCGGATTCGTTTTGCATTCCTCGCGACCCTTTGCCTGTCCGGCGCTGTCCTGCCGGCCGCTTTGGCGCCCGCTTGGGCGAATGATCCGGTCGCGCCGCCTGTGGCTGCGACCAAGCAAGCCCGCCTCGACCAGCTGTTCACCGACCTGAAGCGCGAGCGCAATGAAAAGGCCGCCGAGCGCATTGCCCAGCGCATCTGGAGCGAATGGTCGCAATCCGGCAGCGCCTCGATCGACCTGATGATGCAATGGTCGCAAAAGGCGATGGAAGACCAGAAATACGACGTCGCGCTCGATTTCCTCGACCAGGTGGTGACCTTGCAGCCGACCTATGCCGAAGGCTGGAACCGGCGCGCCACGCTGCATTTCATGATGAAGAACTACGGCAAGTCGATGTCCGACATCGACCACACGCTGCATCTCGAGCCGCGCCATTTCGGCGCCCTGTCCGGCCTGGCGCAGATCATGGCCGAAACCGGCCACAAGCAGTCGGCGCTGGAGGCCTGGCAGAAGGTGCTCGCCATCTACCCGATGATGCGCAGCGCCCAGGACCAGGTCGGCACGCTGTCGGAAGAGCTTGCCGGCGAAGGCATTTAAGGGAATAGGCATTAGGCGCTAGGCAGTAGTGAGAAACATCCCCTACTGCCTACTGCCTACTGCCTACTGCCTAAGCCCCTCCTCCAGAACTATTTCCGCTCCGTTCCGTATTCTCCATCATGAACCTCATCTACGCTGCGTTTGCCTTCTTCCTCGCGCTCGTCCTTGCCTTTGTCGGCGTCACCCGCGCCGGTGCCTGGCTGATCGAGCGCCGCAACCTGCCGGTCGGCGACTTCGCCGACATCGGCGGCGCGCGCATCCATTATGTCCATGTTCCGGCGCCGGCCAATGCGGAGCTGCCGCCGATCGTCTTCATCCACGGCGCCAGCGCCAATCTCAAGGATCAGATGCTGCCGCTGCGGCCGCTGCTCGAAGGCCGGGCCGAGATGCTGTTTCTAGACCGGCCCGGCTTCGGCTGGTCGGAGCGCGGCGACAACGAGACCTTGCCGGCGCAGGCCGACACCATCGCCGCGCTGATGGATCAGCTTGGGATGAGGAAGGCGATCGTCGTCGGCCACTCCTTCGGCGGCGCGGTCGCCACCGCCTTTGCCCGCAAGCATCCGGACAAGACGCTGGGCCTCGTCTTCCTGTCGCCCGCCAGCCATCCCTGGCCGGGCGGGGCGACGGCCTGGTACTACAATCTGACGGCCATTCCGCTGATCGGCCCGCTGTTTTCCGAGACGCTAGCCTATCCGGCCGGAGCGCTGCGCATCGATGCCGCCACGGCCTGCGTCTTTTCTCCCAACAAGGCGCCGGACGGCTACGTCGCCGCCGCCTCGATCCCCCTTGTGCTGCGGCCAGGCGCCTTTCGCGCCAACGCCGCCGATGTGGCTGGGCTCTACAGCTACGCGCTCGACGCTTCGCCGCACTACCATGACATCAAGGCGCCGACCGTCATCATTTCCGGTGACCGCGACAAGGTGGTCTACGCCACCATCCATTCGACCGGCCTTGCCCGCGATATCCCCGGCGCCGAGCTGGTCTGGGTACACAATCTCGGCCACAAACCCGACTGGATCGCGCCGGATCTCGTCGTCGGCGCCATCGAGAAGACCGCCGGCAAGAGCATCGACCTGCAGGCGATGGCGAGGAGCGTCGAGGCGCGGCTTGCCGACGATGCCTACAACCAGGGGCAATGCCCTGACATCACGGTGCCCGGCGCCGAGCTGGCGCCGACCTGATGTATGTCCTGAAGCACGGCATCAAGAAAAACCCCGAAAAATTCTGGGCACTGCCGGACCGCATTTTCTTTGGCTACGGCGCCTGCCACATCCTTGCGGGCACTTTCCTCGGTCATCCTCCCAAGGGCGGATTTTACGGCGAGCGGATCATTCCGGGCGAAGGCTTTTCGGGAAACCACATCTATGTGACGAACGGCGTGATCGCCTTCGACTACCATGGCTATTCCCGGCGCGAGCGGCTTCTGGTGCACCACAAAAGAGGATGGGCCTCGCACAGCGCCGGTTGGTACTGCGCGCTCGAAAAGGTCGACTTCGATCTGCTCGACACCGCCGAACTCAACCGGCGCAAGATGCGAGGGCCGGATCAGTATCTGCATGATCCCATCCCTCGCGCTCGCCATTTCCTGCGGCGTGTCGATCACGCCGAAGGTGCGGCAAGAGCGCTCGGAACTGCGGCGGGCTAAACCGAGAAGTCAGGTGCGGCTGGCCTGCGTCTCCGACCCGACATAGGCGATGCGCAGCATGTTGGTCGAGCCCGGCGTCCTCAGCGGCACGCCCGCGGTGATGATGACGCGGTCGCCCGGCTTGCCGAAGCCCTCGTCGATCGCGATGCGGCAGGCGCGGTCGACCATGTCGTCGAGGTCGACGGCATCGGGCGACACCACGCAATGCGTGCCCCACAAAAGCGACAGCCGCCGCGCCGTGTTGAGGATCGGCGACAGCGCCACGATCGGCACTTGCGGTCGCTCGCGCGCGGCGCGCAGGCCGGTCGTGCCGGAGGCGGTATAGGTGACGATCGCCGACAGTTTCAGCGTTTCGGCGATTTCGCGAGCGGCGAGCGATATCGCATCGGCGCCCGTCGCTTCCGGTTCCGAGCGCTGCGCGTTGATGATGCCGGCATAGGTCGGGTCGGTTTCGACCTTGGTGGCGATGCGGTTCATCATCGCCACGGCCTCGACCGGATAGGCGCCGGCCGCGGATTCGGCCGAAAGCATGATGGCGTCGGCGCCCTCGAACACGGCGATCGACACGTCAGACACCTCGGCGCGGGTCGGCACCGGCGCGGTGATCATCGATTCCAGCATCTGCGTTGCGATCACCACCGGCTTGCCGGCGCGGCGCGCCGCACGCGTGATCTGCTTCTGGATGCCGGGCACCGCCTCGAGTGGCATCTCGACGCCGAGGTCGCCGCGCGCGACCATCAGCGCGTCCGACAGTTCGATGATCTCCGCCAGGCGGGTAACCGCCTGCGGCTTCTCGATCTTGGCCATGATCAGCGCCCGGCCGCGCGCGATCTTGCGCGCTTCGGCGAGATCTTCCGGCCGTTGCACGAAGGACAGCGCCACCCAGTCGACGCTCGCCGCCAGCACCGCGTCGAGATCGGCGCGGTCCTTCTCGGTCAGCGCGCCGACCGGCAGGTCGGTGTCGGGCAGGCTGACGCCCTTCTTGTCGGAAATCGTGGTGCCAGCGACGACGGTGCAGGTGATCGACTTGCCGTCGCTCTTCACCGCCCTGAGCTCCAGCTTGCCGTCGTCGATCAAAAGACGATGGCCGGCCTCGACCGAACTCAGGATTTCCGGATGCGGCAGATAGACCCTGCTCGACGTGCCCGGCTCCGGATTGTTGTCGAGCGTGAAGGTCTGGCCGACGCTGAGCGTCTCCTTGCCATTGGCGAACTTGCCGACCCTGAGCTTCGGCCCTTGCAGGTCGGCGAGAATGCCGATCGGACGGCCGACCGTTTCCTCGACCGCGCGGATGCGCCCGACCAGCGTGCGCATCAAATCGTGGTCGGTATGGCTCATATTGATGCGGAAGACATCGGCGCCGGCTTCGAAAAGCTTTTTCAGCATCTCCTCCGAAGAGGAAGCCGGACCGATGGTGGCGAGGATCTTGACCTTACGGTTACGTCTCATTGACTGTTTGTTCCCGGGGCGGGGGCCGCTGGTGCGCCTCCCGTTGCGGGCTCGTCGGTCAGCTGGACCATCCAGCTTGCCTGCTCGCCCGTGTCATATTCCTGAAATCCGGCGCGTTGGAAGCCCCGGGCGACGCAATCGGTTACGCCGGCGATCTTGAACTCTTTTTCGGCCACGCACATGTTGATCGGGCCGTCCCAGCGCCCGCCGCGCTCGGCGTCTTCTGCATAAAGATAGTAAAACCTTGATGACAGCGGACCCTCGATCAGCGTCTTGCAGCTCGACCCTTCGATGTGCCACCAGCCCTCGGTGATCCAGCCGGCCTTGGCGCGGTAGCCGATGCCGACGCCGACCAGGTTCTGGGTGGCGTTGCAGACGCGGAAATCGGCCCGGGCGGGGGACGCCGCGACCATGGCCGTGAGCCCGGTGGCGACGGTCAGGATCGGCAAGGCGAAGGCGCGGCGCATGCGCGGCCTGCCGGCGGAACCCATCCTGAAACCCCTCAAGAACGACATCTGCATCTCTCGACGCCCCTTTTCGGCAAACTCCGGGCGCATGTCAACGCGCCGTTTTGTTCAATTCCAATCGATTTAGAAAGGCCCCAGGCGCGATTTGCCGCCATGCGTTGGATTCTTCGCAGAAACCGTGGCCAAACAACGGCATTGCGCCAGCGTCCTCTTCGTGGAATGACGTTACCACCCTGCCGGGAAGCCAGCGACCAGACCATTTCCAGCCGATGACCCGATCCACAGTTTTCGCGCCTTTCGATATCGTCGAAGGCGACCGCAAGCGAGGCATCGTTCTGCTTGGCGATCATGCCCGCCGCGCGCTGCCGGAAGAGTATGGCAGCCTCGGCCTGCCGGCGAGCGAGTTCGACCGCCACATCGCCTACGACATCGGCGTCGAGACGGTAACACGCGAACTGGCGGCGACGCTCGGCGTGCCGGCGGTGCTGGCCAATTTCTCGCGGCTTTTGATCGATCCCAATCGCGGCGAAGACGACCCGACGCTGATCCGCCAGCTCTATGACGGCACCATCGTGCCGGGCAATTATCCGATGGCTCCAGAAGAGCGCGAGCGACGGCTCGACCGCTTCTACCGGCCCTATCACGACGCCGTCGGCGCCATGATCGCCTCGGTGGCCGAGGCGTCAGCCAAGGCGCCCTTCATCTTCTCGGTGCACTCCTTTACGCCTGTCATGCAAGGCATCCGGCGACCCTGGCATGTCGGCATATTGTGGGACCTGGATGATCGCGTGGCGCGGCCGCTGATCGACATGCTGGCCGAGGACAGGAACCTCGTCGTCGGCGACAACGAGCCCTACGACGGCGCGTTGCGCGGCGACACCATGTTTCGCCACGCCATCGTCAACGGCTTTGCCCACGCGCTGCTCGAGATCCGCCAGGATCTGATCGCCGGGCGCGAGGGCGCCCTCGCCTGGGCCGAGCGGCTGGCGCCGATCGTTGACGCGATCGATGGCCGTCCCGATATACATCGGGTGAAGATGTTCGGCTCGCGCACCGGGCCGGTATCATAGGGCCTGAGGAGGGCCCAAGGAGTGCATGACATGACCGAACTCAGCGACGAGCAGAAGCGCGATTTTGAGGCCGCCGCCTTCCGCCGGCTTCTCGATCACCTGCGCCAGCGCGGCGACGTGCAGAACATCGACCTGATGAACCTTGCCGGCTTCTGCCGCAACTGCCTTTCCAACTGGTATCGCGACGCGGCCGAGGCCGAGGGGGTCGCGCTCTCCAAGGACGAGTCGCGCGAGATCGTTTACGGCATGCCCTATGCCGAATGGCAGGCGCTCCACCAGACCGACGCGTCGGAGGCCAAAAAGGCCGAGTTCGAGGCAAGGCGGCCGAAGGATCACTAGCGAATCTGGTGCGGTTCAAGGCGACGACGTTCGTTCGGCTGACCCGCTATGAACTTTAGCGGCTCGTTGCCGTTCTAAAGTCATGATGAAAGATACGACAGAGATTCCCGGCTTCACAAGCCGCGTGGTTGAAGGCGAGCGCGGCGCAATTTTCCTTTACGAAGGTGGCGACGGGTTTCCCGTACTTCTCCTGCACGGCTTTCCAGAGACGAACCTGATGTGGCGCGAGATCGCCCCATTGTTGGCGGGCGAATATAAGGTGATTGCGGCCGACCTGCCCGGATACGGGCGAAGCAATTGTCCAGACGAGCGCTTGAGAGACGCTATGTCGAAGCGCGAGATCGCCACGACGCTGGTGGAAGCCATGCGATCCGCCGGCCATGATCGCTTCGCCATAGTCGGCCACGACCGAGGAGGCAGAGTTGCCTATCGGGCCGCGCTTGACCATGCCACATGCGTATCTCACGTCGCGGTGTTGGACGTTGTGCCAACTTTCGACGTATGGGATCGCGCTGACGCGCGCCTTGCCTTGGCTTTCTGGCCGTTTTCGCTGCTCGCGCAACCATCTCCTCTTCCAGAGCGCCTGATTTTCTCCGCGCCCGACGCAGTCGTGGACAATGCGCTTGGTGAGTGGGGAACACCGCGAGACGTTTTTCCCGACTGGGTTCGAGAGACCTATGTTGCCGCCCTGAGCGATCCTGGCCATATCCATGCAATCTGCGAGGAATATCGCGCAGCCGCGAGTATCGACCGCGAGAACGACGCGGCAGATCTCGGTGCTGGCCGGCGCATCAATTGCCCTCTGCTCGCCCTTTGGAGCGAAAGCGGCGCCCTGGCGAGCTGGTACGACGATGCTGGGGGTCCCTTGGCTCTCTGGCGCCGGTGGGCGGTCGATGTACAGGGAAGGGCGATGACGGGAGGACACTTCTTCCCGGAGGAGCATCCAGCGATCACGGCTGGTGTGATAACCGATTTTCTCAAGAGTCGAATATCTTGATAACTGTCCTTGGCTGACTTGGCGGTCAGCCTGCAATGACATGCGCCGGCATGCGGATGGCCTGCCCACGAGTTTGTCGTTGACGCTGTGAACCAACCCGATGTCGCCGCTTTGGCCCAAGCACTTCTGCCTGCTCAGCGCTTGACTATGAATTGAATCGATCTAATTTTCTGCCCAGATCCACCGGCGTACTTCACATCATGAGCGTGCAAATCACGATGCAAGCCGCGACGCGCGGACGCTGGGCCGTGGCCGGCATCTTCCTCGCCAACGGCTTTCTGACCGGGAGCTGGGCACCGCAGATCCCGGTGTTCCTGACCCGGCTGGACATCTCGAAATTCACGCTCGGCCTGCTGATCCTCCTGTTCGGCGCCGGCGCGGTGGCGGCGATGACCTGGTGCGGCCATCTGATCTCCAGGCATGGCTCCCGCGCCGTGCTGCGCTGGTTCGGCCTGTGCGGCAGCTTCGGCCTGCTGGCCGTTGCGCTCGCCCCCAATGTGCCGCTGGCGGCCATCGCCATGTTCATCTTCGGCGGCTCGATCGGCGGCATGGACGTCGCCATGAACGCCAATGCGGTGGCGGTGGAAAGAAGGCTCTCCCGCGCCATCATGTCGTCCTCGCACGGCTTCTGGAGCCTTGGCGGTTTCGCCGGCGGCGCGTTGGGCGGCTTCGCCATCCAGAACTACGGCCATTTCGCCCATGCGACGGTGGTGACGGTGCTCGCCTTCGCGGTGATCGCGCTCGCTGTCGGCTATCTCATTGTTGAGGACAAGCCCGAGGCCGCCGAGCATCGGAAATTCTCACTGCCGGCGAATCCGCTGGTCTATCTGGTCGGGCTGATGGCTTTGCTGACGATGGTCTCCGAGGCGCGGTGCTCGACTGGGCGGCGCTCTACCTGCAGCAGGAGCTCGGCGCCGACCTTGCCATCGCCGGCCTTGCTTACGCGGCCTTTTCGGGCGTCATGGCATTGATGCGCTTCCTCGGTGACGGCGTGCGCAACCGCTTCGGCGCGGTGGCGACGCTGCGCGGCTCGGCCCTTGCCGCCGCTGCCGGCATGCTGGTGGCCGGGTTGTCGCCATCGCCCTGGCTTGCGATCGCCGCCTTTGCCTTTTGCGGCTTCGGCATCGCCAACATGGTGCCGATCATCTTTTCGGCCGGCGGCAACCAGGAGGGCATGTCTTCCGGCACCGGCATGAGCGTCGTCACCACCATGGGCTATTCCGGCATACTGGTGGCGCCGTCGGCGATCGGCTTCGTTGCCGAGCATTCGAGTTTCGGCCCGATCTTCGTCGCCCTGTCGGGGCTGTTGATCGTCGTCCTGCTGATGGCCGGGCTTGCTCACCGCGCCGAGTTCGCTCCCGAGCCGGATGGATTTCAGGTCGGATCGACCTGAAATCCATCCGGCTCTGAGATTAGAGAAATAGAGCATGACGCCGTCCGAAAACCGCTTCACACTTTTCGGCATCATGCGCTAGCCGGCGCCGGCCGAGTAGCGCTTCAGCTCCTCGTAGAGGAAGTCGGCGACGCGGCGGATGCGCACGCTGCTGCGCACGTCGCGATGCATGGCCAGCCACACCGGCAGCACCGGCAGTGGAAGCTGTGGCAGCACGATCTCCACCAGCGGATCGCGCTCGGCCAGCGGACGCTGGCCAAGGCCGATGCCATTACCGGCCCGCACCGCCTCCCACAAAACGATCTGATTGTCGGTCCTTAAGCGAAAGCTGCTGCGGCTGACCGGAATGCCGTACCCGGCAAAGCCTCGGATCATCTCGTCGCTGCGATCGAAGCCGATCAGCGCATGGCCGGCAAGGTCGGCGGGCTCCAGCGGGCGGCCGGCCCTGCCGAGATAGGATTTGGCCGCGCAGGCGCAGAGCGGAATGTCGGCGACCTTGCGCGCCACAAGCTCGTTCTGCGCCGGCTTGACCATGCGGATGGCGATATCGGCATCCCGGCGCAACAGGTTCTCGACCCGGTTCGAGGCGACGATCTCGACTTCGATGCCCGTTTCCTCGACACCAAGTCGCGCCGTGATCTCCGGCAGTACATAGGCCGCCACCACCTCGCTGGCGGCGATGCGCACCGTGCCCTCGATCGCTTCGACCGACCCCAGCGCCAGCAGCGAAAAGGCGCTCGCCTGCTCGCTCACCGCGCGACCGCGCTCGAAGAGCACGCTGCCGGCCTCGGTCAGCGCGTAGCCGCTGCGGCCGCGACGGAACAGCGTCACGCCGAGCGCCTGCTCCAGCTCGGCGATGTGGCGGCCAAGTGTCGGCTGGCTCGCCGCAAGCTTTCGCGCGGCGGCCGACAAGCTGCCGGTCTCCGCCACGGCGACGAAACTCTTGATCAGGTTCCAGTCGATCTCTGCCATTCATTTATGAATATCAGAACGTCAACTTCAGTCAATTTCCATTCGTTTGCGAAAGCTTCAGATTGAGGGCCCAACGCAAACACGGAGACGAGAAATGACCAAGATCGCAATCCTCGGCGCCAATGGCCGGCTCGGCCGCGTCGTCGGCAAGGCCTTCATCGACGCCGGCTTCGATGTCCGCGCCGTCACCCGCAGCGGCAAGGTGCCGGCCGAGCTCAAGGGCGCCGCGGCGATAGCCGGCGATGCGCTCGACCGCGGCTCGCTGATCCGCGCAACGCAAGGCGTCGACATCATCTTCAACGGCCTCAACCCGATCTACACCGACTGGGGCAAATGCCTGCCGATGGCCGAGAATGTCATGGCCGCCTGCGGCGCCAACGGCGCGCTGCATCTGTTCCCCGGCACCGTCTACAATTACGGCTCGCCGATGCCTCGCGTGATCACGGAAGACACGCCGTTCCGGCCGACGACCGAGAAGGGCCGCATCCGCGTCGCCATGGAGGATCTGTTGCGCCGCGAGGCCGAGGCCGGCCGCGTGCGCACCATTCTGCTCAGGGCCGGCGACTTCTTCGGCGGCACCGGCAGCGGTTCCTGGTTCGATCTGGTCGTCGCCGCCAAGATGGCGAAGGGCATCTACACGGCGCCCGGTCCGGCCGATCTCGCCCACGAATGGGCCTATCTGCCGGATTTCGCAGCGGCTTTCGTCGGCCTGGCGCGCAATCTCGACAAGCTCGGCTTCTACGAGGCGCTCAACTTCCCCGGCCATGCCGTCACCGACCTCGATATCAAGGCCGCGGCCGAGAATGCGCTCGGGCGCAAGCTGAAGCTCGGCTTAATGCCGTGGTGGGTGCTGCGCGCCGGCAGCCCGTTCGTGGCGATGTGGCGTGAGATCGTCTCGATGTCCTACCTTCGTTTCGAGGAGCACCAGCTGGTCTCGACACGGCTGGAGAAGATCATTGGCGAAATCCCGCACACCCGTCTCGATCAGGCGGTGAAGGAGGCCATGCGGGATATCGGCATTGCTGTCGCTCCCGCCTCGCGCGAGGCCGCCTGACTGCGGCCGACGACGACCGGGCCTCCGAGGAGGCTCGGTCGCATAAGGGATCAGATTCTGCCCATCAACAACAGGATCAAAAGCACCACCAGGATGACGCCGACGATGCCCGAAGGGCCATAGCCCCAGGAGCGCGAATGCGGCCATGCCGGCACGGCGCCGATCAGGATGAGGATGAGAATGATGACGAGAAGTGTGCTGACCGTCATGAGAAAGCCCTCGCCGTGAGGTGAAGTTATGCTGGGACAATGCAAAAGGCCGCCCGGTTGTTCCCCGGGCGGCCTTTATCTTCCTGGTTGAGCTGACTTATTCGGCGGCTTTCTGGAAGGCGACGGCCGGCTCGGCGCCCGCATCGTCGCCTGGGACAGTCGTTGAAACCTTGCCCTTGCCGCGACCGAACAGCCGCCGGAAAAACGCGTTGAAGCGACTGTCCTTGCTGCGCGTGAACACCATCAGCATTGATGGCGTCACCACCAGCGTCAGCAAGGTGGCGAAGGACAGGCCGAAGACGATCGCCGACGACAGCGAGATCCACCACTGCGTCGACGGCGCGTTGATCGTCGTCTCGTGGTGGAAGATCTCGAGGCCGAGGCCGAAGGCGATCGGCAAGACGCCGAGGATCGCCGACACCGCCGTCAGCACCACCGGACGGGCGCGCTCGCGGCAGGTCTGCAGCACCGCGTCCATCTTGTCCCAGCCCTCCTCGCGCAACCGGTCGTAAGTGTCGATCAGCACGATGTTGTTGTTCACCACCACGCCGGCGAGCGCGATGACGCCGATGCCCGACATGACGATGCCGAAGGCTTCGCCCGTCAAAAGCAGTCCGAGGAAGACGCCGACCGTCGCCATGACCACGCAGGACAGCACCAGCCAGACGCTGGTGAACTTGTTGAACTGCATGAGCAGCACCAGGAAGATCAGGAAGATCGCCGCGCCGAAGGCCTTGCTGAGGAAGGCGCCGGCCTCGGCACTGTCCTCGTTGGAGCCGGCGAGCTTCCAGCGGATGCCGCTGCCGAGATCCATCTCGGAAACGGCCTTGGTAACTTCCTGCTGCACCGCCGCGACCTGCGCGCCGGCGCTGACATTGGCTTGCACCACCACCGTGCGCGCGCCGTCGATTCGGTTGAGGATGCCGACCGTCGGCTCGGGCTTGCGCACGACGAAGTTGGAGATCGGCACCGAGCCTTGCGAGGTCTGTACCCTTAGCTCATCCAGCGTCGACAGCGTGCGCCGGTCCTCGGGCAGGCGCAGCCTTATGTCGACGGCGTCGTCCGCCCCGGCGGGCCGGTATTCCGAGAGCTTCAGGCCGTTGGTCACCAGTTGCACCACCGTGCCGACCGAGGTCGGGCTGATGCCGTATTGCGCCGCCTTGGCGCGGTCGACCTCGAGCGCCCAGTCGACGCCGGGCGGCGGCAGGCCGTCCGAAATGTCGATGACGTTGGGGATCTTGGCGATCCGCGCCGCCACCGCGCGCGCCTTGTCGTCGAGCCCCTTGGGATCGGCGGCCGAAAGCCTGATCTGGATCGGCTTGCCGGTCGGCGGGCCGGCCTCCGGCACGCGCACCTCGACATCGACGCCGGGAATGCCGGCCATGACGCCGCGCAGGTCGCTGAGGATCTGGTTGGCCGACTTGCGCTCGCGCCAGTCGACGAACTCGTACTGGATGACGCCGACGACATCCTCAGGAATGTCCTGGCCGCCGCCTTGCGTCTTGCCGGCGCGCGTATAGACCGACTTCACCCCCGGCCAGCCGAGCAGCCGGTTTTCCGCTTCCTTGGTGGCGGCGTCCATCTCGGCCAGCGAAAGGTTGCCGCGCGCATGCACGTAGAGCAGGCCGTAATCCGGCTCGACGCTGGGGAAGAATTCGACGCCGGCACCGTATTTCGAATAGGCGAACCCGACGCCGACCAGCAGGCCGACGGTGAGCAGTATCACGGTGATCGGGAAGCGCACCGCCTGCTTGACCAGCGCCATGTACCAGCCGTCGCGGTTCTCGTCCTCATGATGCTTGGGCGCCTTGGCGAAGATGGCGCCCAGCGTCGGCGCGAACACCAGCGCATAGAGCATCGAAGCCGACAGCGTCACGATCAGCGTGATCGGCATGTATTTCATGAAGTCGCCGATGATGCCCGGCCAGAACAAAAGCGGCGAGAAGGCGGCGATGCGCGTCATCGTCGCGGCGATGACCGGACCGGCCATGCGCCTTGCGGCCAGCGCGAAGGCATCCGCCTTCGGCATGCCTTCGCTCATGCGCCGTTCGGCGAATTCGGTGACGATGATGGCATCATCGACCAGCATCCCGACCGCCAGGATGAGGCTGAACAGCACGATCATGTTGATCGTGTAGCCCATCATGGCGAGCAGCAGGATGCCGATCAGGAAGGACGACGGAATGGCCAGCCCGATGAGCAGCGAGGCGCGGCCAGACAGCGCGTAGAGGATGACGATGAACACCAGGATGACGGCGATCATGACGTGGTTCTGCAGGTCGCCGAGCAGCTGGTTGACGAAGACCGATTTGTCCTGCGTGTAGGTGACGTGCATGCCTTCCGGCATCGTCTTGATGAAGCTGTCGGACACTTCCCTGACATGGTTCAGCGTGTCGATCAGATTGGCACCGATGCGCTTCTTCACCTCGATGGCGATTGCCGGCTTGCCGTCGAGGCGCGTCACCGTCTCGGCGTCCTTGAAGGTGGAGCGGATGGTGGCGATGTCCTTGGCCTGCACCACGGCATTGGGCGTGGCGACGACCGGCAGGTTGGCGACATCCTCCGGCGTCTCGATCAGCGACGGCACCTTGACCGCGTATTTGCCTTCCGAGCCTTCGAGATTGCCGGCGGCGACCAGGCTGTTGGAGGCGCCGACGCCTTGCATCACCTGGTCGAGCTGCAGCCCGTAGGACGACAGTTTCACCGGGTCGATGACGACCTCGACGAGATCGTCACGCGCGCCCTGCAGCGAACCTTCGAGGACGCCGGGCACTTCCTCGATGCGGTCGCGCAATTCGCGCGCCGCCGCCGTCAGCACGCGCTCCGGCACGTCGCCGGACAGCGTCACGACAAGGACCGGAAACTCGGAGACGTTGACTTCGTTGACGGTCGGCTCCTCGGCCGCCTGCGGCAGGTCGGCCTTGGCGTCCTGCACCTTGCTGCGCGTGTCCTGC
This sequence comes from Mesorhizobium sp. M4B.F.Ca.ET.017.02.2.1, assembly GCF_003998955.1. Lineage (NCBI taxonomy): Bacteria > Pseudomonadati > Pseudomonadota > Alphaproteobacteria > Hyphomicrobiales > Phyllobacteriaceae > Mesorhizobium > Mesorhizobium sp. M4B.F.Ca.ET.017.02.2.1. The sequence continues at coordinate 16,449 of NZ_RZOF01000074.1, forward strand.
AGCGCGGTCGCCAGATTGGTCTGCGGCTGGAACTCGACCAGCACGTAGCCGCCGCCCTGGAAGGCGGCCGAACGCATCTCCTTGAGGCCTTTCAGGCTCTTCAGCTTGCTTTCCATCGGACGCAGAAGAAGACGCTCGGAATCCTCCGGCGAGATGCCCTGATAGATCAGGCTGATATACATCATCGGAATCGGAACGTCGGGCTCCGCTTCCTTCGGTGTCGACTGATAGGCGACCCAGCCCGCCACGAGCAGGAACAGCAGCGCGGATATTGTGAGGCGGGCGTTGTGGATGGCGAGTCTGACGATATCCATGACTTATGCCTGCTGTTGTCTTCGAGGAGTAGCGAATTGGCCGACGCCGGGCGCGCCCGACACCGGACTGCGCTACTGCGTGCCGGAGGTGGCTTCGCCGATCAGCTTGTTGATCGTAGCCTGGTCGGCCTCGACCGGCTTGACCGCGTCGCCTTCCTTAACCAGCTCCTGGCCGGCGACGATGATGCGCGCGTCACCCGGAATGCCGCCCAGCACCAGGCCGTTCGGCGTGTCGTCGACGAGATCGATCGGGTAGAACGCCACCTTGTTGTCCTTGCCGACGGCGCGGATGCCGAGGTCGCCCTTGTCGCCGAGCGTCACCACCGAACGCGGCAGCATGACCGCGTCGGTCGGCTGCGCGCTGAGCGTGATTTCGGCTGTCATGCCGGCGGGGATGGCGCCATCGGCATTGGGGATTGCCACTTCGACACGGAAGGTGCGGGTCTGCGATGAGGCGTCGCGGCTGATGTAGCGCACCGTGCCGGTGACTTTCTGGTCGTTCACAAGGCGCACATTGGCCTCGTCGCCGATCTTGATGTAGCGCAGGTCGCGCTCGCTGACCTCGCCGCGCGCTATCACCGGGTCGAGCTTGAGGATGGTCGCCACCTCACCGCCCTGCATCACCGAGCTGCCCAGTTCCACCGGAACGCGGTCGATGACGCCATCGAACGGCGCCTTGACCTCGTTGCGGTCGAGTTCGGCTTGCGCGGTCTCCAGCTGGGATTGCGCGGACGTCAGGTTCGAGCGCGCGGTGTCGAGCTGCAGCGCCGGCAGATTGCCGGTCTTCATCAGCCGCAGGGCCGCTTCCAGCTCTGCCTGGCGCTGCACCAGAAGCTGCTTGGCGTTGTCGACGTTGGAGATCTTCTCCTCGGCCGCCAGCATCAGCACCAGGTCGCCGGTCTTGACGCGCTGGCCCTGCTTGACCGGCAGCTGGTCGATGACGCCGGCGACGCGCGTCGCCAGCACCGCCCGCTTGTCGGCTTCGGTCAGCCCGGAGATGCGGATGGCGCGCGCATAGGTCTTGCGCGGCGGTGTCACCACCGCGACGGTGCGCAGCGGCGCCTTCGCCTCGGCCTCGGCGGCTTTCGGCTTGGCGGCCTCCGGCTGCGTAGCCTTCGAGGCGTCTTCTGCCTTCGGCTTGTCGGCGGCGGCGCTGCCCACGGACGAGAATTCACCCGTTCCCATCCAGGCTGCGAATCCGATAAGCACAACAATGGCTGCAAGCTTGTGAAACCTGATTTTCGGCATCGTCGTCGTTTCCACTGCGGGGTTCGGCCGGGCCGCTTCTTTCGAATGCGGGCGCGTCGCCGATATGGGTGCGCGCAAGGCCCTATTCAATTTGCCGTGATAGGCGAAGCGCCGCTTCTACCTCAAAGTTGCAACGCAAAATAGTCAGAAACTTTGATGGATTATTGCGCTGCCGGACAGGGCGCGCCCGCCGCCATCCAGTTCTCGATCGCTGTGTATGTCTCCTCCGCCGAGCCTGGCGCCGGCTCACGATCCGCTCCCGGGGCCCAGCCCCAGGCAACCAGTTTGTCGTCGCGAACATGCAGCGCGACATCCTGCAGGCTGCGCCCGCCATTGCGGGCGGGGTCCTTGATCTGGGCGCAGATTTCGGCCGAGGACTCTCCGAACCAGACCATCTCGGCCGGCGCCAGATGCCAGTTCTCGGCCCCCGGCGGCCCGTGCAATGCCTTGGAATTGCTGGAGAAATGGCACGTCGTGCAACGCAGACCGGGATTGCCGAAGCCGGAGCCGTCGGCGCCGCGCTGGACATTGAAGCCATGCACGCGCGTGCCGCCATAATGCGCGCCGGACCAGCGCGGCCGATCGTCGGCGACATGGCAGTCGGCGCAGCGTGGATGCGAGAACACCGCATAGACCTTGTCCCATTCGGGCAGGCCCTTGGCCGTGTCGACTGCTGCTGGGGCTGGTTGCCGGGCCTCCTGCGCGGTTGCAAAAGGCGCCGCCAGCAACATGATGGCAGCAGGCGTCAGCATGATGAGAAGCTTCCTCATGCGAAGGTCACCTCTTTCGACAGCGGCAACCTACGGATGCGCTTGCCGGTCAGCGCGAAGATGGCATTGGCGAGCGCCGGAGCGGCCGGCGGCGTGCCGACCTCGCCGACGCCGCCCATCTTGTGGAAATTCTCTAGCACCGCCACCTCGAACACCGGGGTCTGGAAGATGCGCATGGCGTCGAAATCGTGGAAGTTCGACTGCTCGACCATGCCGTCGGCGAAGGTGATTTCCTGGCCCATCGCCGCCGACAGGCCGTAGATGGCGCCGGAGATGAGCTGCGCCTTGATGATGTCCGGGTCGAGCGCGGTGCCGACATCGGCAGCGATCCACACCTTTTCGATGCGGATGCCGGCCGGCGTGTCCGCGACCTGCACGATCTCGCCGACCCAACTGCCGAAGGACAGCGTGAAGGCCATGCCTTTGGCCTTGCCGGCCGGCAGCGCCTCGCCCCATTTCGCCATCCCGGCGACTGCCTCGACCACCTTCAGCGCCGACGGATAAGCGGCCATCAGCTTCTTGCGCAATTCGACCGGATCGGTTTTCCCGGCGGCCGCGATCTCGTCCATGAAGCCTTCATGGAAGAAGCCGTTGATCGAGCTTCCGACCGATCGCCACGAACCGACGGGGATCGAGACGGGCGCGGCGATGCCGCTCACCCGGTAGTTCGGGATCGTGTAGGGCTGGTCGTAGGCGCCATCGACGATGGTCTTGTCCGGTCCCATCGCCGACAGCGAGGGGAACAGCCGCCGCAAGGTGCTGGCGATCATCGATGGCGACGATACCTTCATGTCGACCGCGACCGGCAGGCCATCGTCGCCGAGCCGCGCCTGGAACCTGCCGATTGCCGCGGGGCGGTAGGCGTCGTGGCGCATGTCCTCCTCGCGCGTCCAGGTCACCTTGACCGGACGACCGCCGGCTTCCTTGGCCATCAGCGCCGCGCACAGCGCATAGTCCATCTCGACGCGCCGGCCGAAGCCGCCGCCGAGGAAGGTTGTGTGCACCGTGACCTTGTCCTGCTCGATGCCGACCGCGTTGGCGCAGAGCTGGCGCACCAGCGTCGGCGCCTGGTTGCCGCACCAGATGTCGAGGGCGCCGTCCTTCAGCCGCGCCGTGGCGTTCATCGGCTCCATCGTCGCGTGCGCCAGGTACGGCACCGCATAGTCGGCCTCGACGATCTTTTCGCGTGGCGCGTCGGCGAAGGCGGTGTCGACGTCACCGTCGTTGCGGAGTGCCGACCCCTTGGTGGTGAGCGCCTGTTTCAGCGCCGCGTCGATGGCGGCGCTGTCCAGCGGATATTCGGGGTCGGCCCATTTGGCCTCGATCGCCTCGGCGGCCCTGAATGCCGCCCAGGTGTTTTCGGCGTTGACGCCGAAGCCATGGCCGTAGCTGGTCTCGATCGGCACGATCTTGACCACGCCGGGCATTTTTTCCGCCTTGGACAGGTCGGCGCTCACCGGCTTCGACCAGAAGCGCGGGCTCATCTTCACCGTGCCGTAGAGCATCTCCGGCAGCCGGACATCGATGCCGAAGATCGGCGCGCCGGTGACCTTGGCCAGCATGTCGACGCGCTTCTGCGGCTTGCCGAGCAGCTTCCAGTCGGCCTTGTCCTTGAGCCTGACCTCGGCGGGCGGCGGCATGGTGTTGGCTGAGGCGGCGACTTCGCCATAGGTGACCGATTTTCCCGACGCTTTGTGCAGGACCGTGCCGCTGGCGGTTTCCAGCTCGCCGGCGGAAACGCCGAGCTTCTGCGCCGCCGCCGCGATCAGCATCTGCCTTGCGGCAGCGCCCGCCTGCCGCATCTTGTCGAAGCCGTCGCGCATCGAGGACGAGCCGCCCGTGCCTTGCAAAGCGAGCAGCTTCCCGACGACGCCGAGGCCGGAGCGCACCGCTTCCGCCGTCATGCTCTCGTCGAAGAAGGCGAACGGACCGCCCTCCTGGAGGATCGCCGCGTTGTAATAGGCATAGG
>NZ_RZOF01000750.1:0-248 GCF_003998955.1 Mesorhizobium sp. M4B.F.Ca.ET.017.02.2.1
CAGCACCGTCATCACCACCACGGTGACGCAGGCCAGCGCCGAACGCCATTGCTCCTCAAAGGGATAGAGGCCGAACAGGATGATGCGCCACCTGGCCGCGATCACCGACCAGCAGGCTCCTGCCGCTCGTCGTGAAGACGGCCGAGAAGATCGCCCAATTGAGCAACTTCCAGGCAAGGAAGACCATGACTGTCAGGGAGATCAGCGACAACAGGGCCTGAAGCGGCGTCGCGAAAAAGCGCCGCCTC
>NZ_RZOF01000751.1:0-248 GCF_003998955.1 Mesorhizobium sp. M4B.F.Ca.ET.017.02.2.1
AAGGACGACTATGCCATCTATATGCTGGACATGGGCAAGCCGGTGCCGATACTCGAGGTGGCCGAAACCATGATCCGTATGGCCGGCAAGAGCCCCTACACTGACATTCCGATCCGCTTCACCGGAACAGCGGCGAATAGCCTGCAGCACTCCCGGTTTCTGAGATCGTCGCGGTTCTCGAGCAGAACAGAAGAGGGGTTTCCGCGTCGAGCGATCGCATCCAGCGCAGCGCGCTCTCCAGCCGGTCA
>NZ_RZOF01000752.1:0-247 GCF_003998955.1 Mesorhizobium sp. M4B.F.Ca.ET.017.02.2.1
ATGGTTCACGCGGCTCGGCGATCCGCCTGCGGCCGGTTCAGGTCATAACGTTCGCCCTGATCTTCATCGGCGCCACTTTCGCCACCACGGAAGTCAGCACCGTGGCGATCACCAAGGAGCTCGGCCAGTCCTGGTTGGCCGCCGCGATCAGCACTGCGAAGGCGAGCACGGCGATCACCGTCGTCGGCACGACGATGCGCGTCTGACCGAGGCGATCCACGAGCCGCGATATTTGCGGCGCAATAAA
>NZ_RZOF01000753.1:0-245 GCF_003998955.1 Mesorhizobium sp. M4B.F.Ca.ET.017.02.2.1
CTGATCGCGCCTTCGACGCCATGGCCGTCTTCCTGCTCGCCGCCGCCGCTCTCAAGCGAGCCGAGCACGCCGATCTCGCCTTCGACCGAGACGCCGCCCCAATGCGCCATGTCGACGACGCGGCGCGCGCGCCTATGCCAATGACGTGGTGCTTGCCAAGCTGATCGACGCGCTGGTCGAAATCCACCCCGACATCCCGGTCTGCATGCATCTCGACCACGGCAACAACGAAGCCACCTGCGTCA
>NZ_RZOF01000754.1:0-244 GCF_003998955.1 Mesorhizobium sp. M4B.F.Ca.ET.017.02.2.1
GCTCGGAATTGTCGACCAGTTCCGGTTCGGACTGGTTCTTCCATTCGGCGGCGTTGCAGCCTTCGCAACCGCGCTCGTCCTGCTTGAACACCGTCTTGCCGTAGCGGTCCTGGATGCGGTCGATGAGATGCGCCCTGACGATGGGCGGATAGGAACTGCCGGGCGGCGTCTCGAAACAATAACCGAACGCTTGCCGCAGGCGCTGCATCGTCGGCTGATCGGCATGGATGTCGATCAGATGGCG
>NZ_RZOF01000755.1:0-240 GCF_003998955.1 Mesorhizobium sp. M4B.F.Ca.ET.017.02.2.1
CGTTGGCGCTGCCCCTCACCTGCCTGCCGGCATCCTTGTAACTTGTCCCTTGCCGACTCTGCTATTGCAGCAGGTGCGGTGGCGGACGAGAGACCGGAGCATCTTTGGGCCTTGAAGCCCGTGGGAGAGCGAGGGTCTTCGTCCGCCGTTCCATCGACCCCGAACAGTCGCCTGGGCCGCAAGCGAAGCCCGATTAGGCAAGGATGGGATAGGATGGAAATCGTTGTTGGCATCGACGTT
>NZ_RZOF01000075.1:0-20682 GCF_003998955.1 Mesorhizobium sp. M4B.F.Ca.ET.017.02.2.1
GGTCCTCACCGGCGTCATCAGCGTCATGAACTGCGGGGCGCTGGTCTTCCTGGTCAGGGCGCTGCTCGAAGGCCATGCCGGCGCCGGCAGCACGCTGCTTGTCGATGCGCTGAACATCTGGGTCACCAACGTCATCGTCTTCTCGCTGTGGTTCTGGAGCACGGACCGCGGCGGGCCGCCGACCTGCGGGCTGGTCAAGCGCGCGCAGGCCGATTTCCTGTTCCCGCAGATGACGCTGCCCGACCGCGAGATCCGCGGCTGGCTGCCCGGCTTCGTCGACTATGCCTTCCTGGCATTCACCAACGCGACGGCATTCTCGCCGACCGACACCTTGCCGCTTACCCAGCGCGCCAAGCTCTTGATGATGGCGGAGGCGTTGATCTCGCTGCTGACAATCGCACTGGTCGCGGCGCGGGCCGTGAACATATTGGCTTAGATCAGGAGGGCGTTTCGTTGGATCGTCCAACTCTTTGTTGGAGCATTATCTTTTCCGAAAACCGGTTCCCAGTTTTCGGGATCATGCTCTAGCGCCCACGTTCCCAGCGCAGCCCGGCAAGCCGCGGATCGGTGAAGGCCGCCCTGGAGAATTCGATCCGCTTCTCCGGAAACTCGCAGATCGCCTGCACGCCGAAGGCGCCGAGGCGGATGCGCCAGGTCTGCGGCTCCAGCGGCTTTGCTTTTGCAAAACCCTTGCACGTCAACAGCGCGATGTTGGCGCCTTTCGGGTCGCGCGCCGAGCGGTAGCGGATCGCCTCCAGCCCGGCTTCGCGCGCGACATCGGCGATGGCCTGGCAAGCGGCGTAGTCGGTCGGATGCGTCCATGCGGCCGCGTCGCGATCGAGCGGCGGCCTCATCAGGTCGATGGCGGCGGCGCGTTTGATGGCGGCGGCGAATGCGGTGTAGTCGGCGGCGTCGCGCGGCCAGGGCGTGTCAGGGGATTCGGCGAAGAACAGCAAGCGGTAGAACGCCATCTCGGCGACAGCCGTGAACATGGTCTCCGCCGCATAGTAGACGCCCCTGGTCCGGCCGGCGCGGCGAAAGCGCGAGCCATGCGGATAGACCGAGCCGTAGCGAAAGGGCGTCGCCAGCAGATAATGGAGGTGCCGGCATTCGAGCGGGATCTGCGGCTTGGTCTCCTCGATCAGCTCTTCCAGCAGGGCCTGCTCGTCCAGCGTGTCGACGACCTTCAGCGTCGAGACGCGGTGCTGCGCCTCGACCATGCGCCAGTATTTGCCTTCGAGCCGGATGGATTCAGACGAGAGCGCGTCGGGAGTCCAGATAGGCGATGACATCGACAAGTCCTGATATCGTCTGGATTTTCTCGATCGGGGCGCCGTCGAAAGCCGTGTTGGCGTTCTTCAGCCAGGCCCGGGCGATGCCCTCGTCGCCGCCGACGATGGCGTCGAGAGAACGAAACAGCCGGACGAACAGGACGGCCAGCTCGAACGGCTTGGTGCCGCGCTCGAGCAGGAAATCCTGCTTGCGCATGCGCGAAACCGTGGCTTCGGAGACACCGATGACCGACGCCAGCACCCTTGCTGTAACGTCGAGCAGTTCGGCGGCGCGCAACGTGGCCTTGGTGACGACGGCGTTTTCGGCCGTGCCGCTGGCGATATGAGGTTGCACGGATGGCATGGCGTGCTCCTTTCCATGGAAAATATAGGCTACAAAAATTCACATGGAAAGGGATTGCCGCGAAACATTTTTCGCGGGCAGGCCGATGATCGGCACGAAAACTCAGTCCTTCTTGTAGAGCAGCCAGCTCTTGCCGGCGCGGGCAGCCATCGCCGAATGCCTGGTCACGCGGTTGCGGCCGCCGACCTTCGAACGATAAAGCGCCCGGTCGGCCTTGGTGTAGAGGTCCTCGGGGCTTTCGGCCTCGGACGCCATGCAAATGCCCATCGACACGGTCACCGTGCCGTAATTGGTGCCGGTCTGGCTGCTGGTGAACGGCGTCTGCTCGATAAGCGTCCTGATGCGCTCGGCGATCTCGAAGGTAGTATCCTCGCTGGCGCCCTCGACGATGAGGGCAAATTCCTCGCCGCCGGTGCGGGCAACGAACATGTCGCCGCGAATGCTGGTCTGGAAGATCTCGGCGATGATCTGGATGATCCTGTCGCCGACCGGATGGCCGAAGCGGTCGTTGATGTCCTTGAAACGGTCGATGTCGGCGAGGATCAGGGCATTGAACAGGATGCCCTTGTTGGAATTGTAGATCCTGGTGATTTCCTTGTCGAAGGCGCGGCGGTTCCAGACCTGCGTCAAGGGATCGGTGTCGGCGAGCCGCTTGTACTCCTCGAGCTTCGACTTGACGCTCTCGAGCTCGGCGGTCTTTTCGCTGAGCGTGCTCGCCACTTGCCTGCCATGGTCGATCGTCGAGTTGGTGGCCGCCGACATGGCGGTGACGATCTTCTGCAGCAGGTCCTGCGACAGCATGCTGCGGTTGCCGAGCCCGCTCGACGTCTCGTCGAGGATGCGGCCGTATTTTTCGATGTGGGATCGCTCGCTGCGCAAGAGCGAGGCAATGTCCTCGAGCTCCTTGGCGATGACGTCGCGCGCGTGCTCGACGATGCCGGGGCCATGATGCTGGGCAAAGAAGGTACGGCCGATGCGGTCGAGATCCTCCTGGGTCGGCCGGTTGCTGAGCGAGACGACGGCCAGGCTGAGTTCGTGATTGCTGCCGCTCAGCGCCTCGTAGAAGATCTCGTAGTTGCGCGGCAGGCCGAGCACGCCGAGCTGGCGCATCGTCGCCACGACGGTGCTCGCAATGTCGGTGTTCCTGTCATTTGGAACGAAAGCCGGCTGCATGTTCTGTTCACTCCTCAAGAACCACCGCAGACCTGCGCGTGCCGGTGTCGCCATGAGGGGAGTGCGACCGGAAATGCCAGACACGAGAAGTATCGCGTCCCCGCTCACGACCTTCACTCGTAACGACCATAGATGCGAGCGCGCTAAAGTTTCCTTAATAGGACGGATTTCAGCACGGTTTTCTCTACCTCAGGATGTAATAGCCCCTTATGCAGGTGCAGGGCGAAACACGTCCCGCCGGTGTCGCATTTGCCGGTGCCCGGCGGGCGCAAAACTGGAATCCTGCCACCAGCGCGAGAGGAATTCGAAGGAGACCGGGATGGACGAAAAACACAGCGGAGCATGCCTGTGCGGAGCGGTGCGCTTCAGGACGAGGGGAGCCCTGCGCGGTGTCGTCTACTGCCACTGCTCGCAATGCCGCAGGCAGAACGGCCATTTCGTCGCGGCGACATCGGCCAAGGATGCCGATGTCGACATAGAGGGAGCCGAGGTGCTCAGCTGGTATGGCGCGTCCGATGTCGCCAGACGCGGATTTTGCCGCATCTGCGGCTCGCTGCTGTTCTGGAAGCACAACGAGCTGGACCAGATTTCGATCATGGCCGGCGCCTTCGACAGGCCGTCCGGACTTGCCGGGGAAAGCCATATCTTCGTTGGCGACAAGGGCGACTATTATTCGATCGACGACGGGCTGCCGCAGTTCGAGAAATCGTCGCCCTCGGTCAAGGTCGCCGGTGAGGCCGCCGAATGACCGGCAAGCGAGCAAAGCGGCAGAGCGCGTGATTTTTGGCGGCACTGCCTTATTCCATTGATCCAGCCGTTGCTATATCCCCTGCCGGTCACTCGGAAAGGGGATTTGGGCATGCAGCGGCTGATCGATGCTTTCTTCAACTCGGTGCGGGCGTTCCGCAAGCTGGCTGCCCACGAAAAAGCCTTCCAGCAGGAGCTGATGCTGCTCACCCTTGCCCTGCCGGCGGGCTGGTTCATCTCGGTGTCGTGGCGCGGCTACGCGCTGCTGCTCGGCGCGGTGCTGCTGCTGATCATGGTCGAAGTGCTCAACACCGGCATCGAGGCTGCCTGCGACGCCTTCAGCCGCGAGTTCAATGTCGACATCCAGCTCGCCAAGGATTGCGGTTCGCTGGCGGTGCTGATCTCGGTGGTGATCGTAGCCGGCGTCTGGGGCATCGCCATTATCGAGCGCATCACGGGACTACCGATCTAGTATAGCGCTTCCTACATGACGGTTACCAAAGGAGACTGTCATGTCGGACGCCGCTGATTTTCTGTTGCTCGAGCGAGCCGGCCTGCCGGACGATCTGCGCTGGCTGACACAAAAATATCCGCGCGAGACCTGGCAGGGCCACGGCAATATTCATGGCCTCGCCAATATGTGGCTTGGGCGGCACGACATGTTCCGCGAGCTCGGCGGCTTGCTCACCGACGGCATTGGCATTTATCGCGAGGGCAGGCTGACAGCGCCTGACTTCGCGCGCTGGTTCGCGCCGCGGCTGAACCATTTCCTCGGCAATCTCGACGGCCACCACAACGTCGAGGACTATCAGTACTTTCCGGCTTTCGCCAAGGCCGAGCCCCGGTTGAAGCGCGGCTTCGAGATCCTCGATGCCGATCATCACACCATCCACGAGGGGCTGGAGCGCAATGCCGAGGCGGCGAATGCCTTCATCCGAACGCTGCAGGAGAGCGAGGACAGACAGCGCTTTGCCGCCGATGCCTATGCCGATGAGAACAGCCGGCTGATCGCCATGCTCACAAGGCATCTGGCCGACGAAGAGGATTTGATCATCCCGCTGATCCTCGACCGTGGCGACAGCGCGCTCGACGCCGAGACCGACATCGACTGAGCCTATTTGGCCTCGCTCTGACCATCCCTTGCGTCGTTGGCGCGCTCCTTCTTGGCGACGCTATGGGCCAGGAACCAGGCGAGGATGGCGACGGCAAGGCCGATCGCCAGCGCGGTCAGCAGCCGTTCGTGACGCGCCAGCGCCTGGCCGACGATGCGTTCGGCGCCCAGTCCGAAGACGTAGCCGACCGTGCAAAACAGCGCCGCCCAGACCAGCGACGAGATGGCACTGAGGAGGACGAAGCGCGTCACTGTGATGCTGGCGAAGCCGGCGGCGACGCCGCCGACCAGGCGCATGCCGTAGATGTAGCGGTTCGAAAGCACGAAGATGTTGGGATGGGAGGAGACGAGACGGAAGGCATGGCTGAAGCCTGGCCGCGCCTTCAGCCTGAGCACATAGGGATGATCGGCGAAGCTGCGGCCGAGGATGAAGAAGAAGGTGTCACCGGCGAAGGCGCCGATGGCCGCAGCCAGGAAAGCCTGCCAGGCCACGAAGACATGCTGATGGGCAAAGAAGCCGGCGAGGATGGCAGCGCTTTCGCCTTCGGCGACGCAGCCCAGGAAGACCGCGACCAGCCCGTACTGCTCGATGAAGTGATGGATGGCCTCGGTCATCAGGGGCTTTGTCGCGCCGACAGCTTTTCGTCGATGCGTCTGACCTGCTCGGCCAGCCGCACGATCTCGTCGCGCATGCCTATCAGCTCGCTGTGGCGCAGTTCGTCCAGCTTCTCGTGCAGCGCCATGATCTCGATCTCGGCCTTGAGGTTGACCTCATAGTCGTGGGCGGCGTCGATGCGGTCGCGCTCGGTCTGGCGGTTCTGCGACATCATGATCACCGGCGCCTGCAGTGCTGCGATCATCGACAGCACGAGGTTGAGGAAGATGAAGGGGTAGGGGTCGAAGGCGGCGCGCGACAGCAGCCAGACATTGCCGCAGGTCCACAGGATCAGGAAGGCGACGAAGGTCAGGATGAACGACCATGAACCGCCGATGCGGGCGATGGTGTCAGCGACGCGGTCGCCGAATGTCTGGTGAAAGGCGACGGCCTTGTTTGTGTCCTTCGAGATGGTGGTGCGATCGAGCGCGCTTTGCAGCACCCGGCTCTCGATCTGGCCGAGGCCATCCAGCCGGCGTTTGAGCCAGCGGTTGGCCAGGTCATCGATTGTCTTGTTCATGTCGCCCTCCGTCATGAAAGCTTGCATAGAGGTAGAGGCTGCCGGCCCGAACGGGAAGTGTTACATTGACGCGAACCCGCGAGGATACCCATGGCCGATTTCCAGAAAATCCGCGCCCGCGCGGCGAAGCGCAAGGGCGGGGAAGCAGCGCTTCAATCGCTGCTCGGGCCGATGCCCGACAACAAGGCCGTGGCGAAGATCGGGGATGACCGCATCCTGTCGACCATGGCCGAGCGCATTTTCGCAGCCGGTTTCGTCTGGCGCGTCATCGAGCAGAAGTGGCCGGGTTTCGAGGAGGCCTTCCTCGGCTTCGAGCCGAAGCGGCTGTTGTTCCAGCCCGACGATTTCTGGCACGAACTGGCCTCCGACAAGCGCATCGTGCGCAATCCGCAGAAGATCAGGTCCGTCCGCGACAATGCCGCCTTCGTCGAGCGCGTGGCGAAGGAGCATGGCGGCTTCGGCAAATTCCTCGCCGCCTGGCCGGCCGACGACCAGGTCGGGCTGACCGCCTGGCTTGGCAAGCATGGCAGCCGGCTTGGCGGCAACACCGGCCAGTATTTCCTGCGCTGGCTGGAGTGGGACACCTTCATCGTCTCGACCGACATGGCGGCGGCGCTGCGCGATGCCGGTATCGACATCGCCGAGAACCCGACCTCGAAGCGGGACCTCGACAAGATCCAGGCGCAGATCAATCAATGGTCGACTGAAACCGGCCTGCCGCGCCGGCACATTTCCCGAATACTTTCGATGTCGATCGGCGAGAACCACTCGCCGGAAGCCCTGCGAGAATATATGGGCGAATAGGATTTCGCGACATTGGCCCGCTGGGCATAGTGGCCCAAGCGAACGCCATTGCCGGGCGAAATTTGCCGCGCTAAACCCGCAGGCATGACCAAGAAGCCCGACATCCTGCGCATCGCCATCGCCCAGCTCAATCCGACTGTCGGCGACGTCGCCGGCAATCTCGCCAAGGCGCGCGAGGCGCGCGCGGACGCCGCCCGACAGGGCGCCGACATCGTGCTCTACACCGAGCTCTTCCTCGCCGGCTATCCGCCGGAGGATCTGGTGCTGAAGCCGGCTTTCCTGAAGGCTTGTGAGAAGGCCGCGGAAGATTTCGCCAAGGACACTGCCGATGGTGGTCCCGGCGTCATCATCGGCACGCCCCTGAAGCGCAAGAGCGGCACGCACAATTCGATCATCGTCGCCGATGGCGGCAAGATCCTCGCCGAGCGCTACAAGCTCGATCTGCCGAACTACGGCGAATTCGACGAGAAACGCGTCTTCCAGGCCGGGCCGGAATTGCAGGGACCGGTCAATTTCCGCGGCGTGCGCATCGGTATTCCGATCTGCGAGGACATCTGGGGCGAGGTCGCCGTCTGCGAGACGCTGGCCGAAAGCGGCGCCGAGATCCTGCTGGTGCCGAACGGCTCGCCCTATTACCGCGCCAAGATCGACATCCGCCACCAGGTCGTCATCCGCCAAATCATCGAATGCGGCCTGCCGATGATCTACGCCAACCAGCTCGGCGGCCAGGACGAACTGATCTTCGACGGCGCTTCCTTTGCCATAGGCGCTGACAAGACGCTTGCCTTCCAGATGAGCCAGTTCGAGGAGGCGGTCGACGTCACCACCTGGAAGCGCACGCAGGATGGCTGGGCCTGCTCCGAAGGGCCGATGTCGAAGATCCCGGAGCGGGAGGAGGCCGACTATCGGGCCTGCATGTTGGGCTTGCGCGACTACGTCAACAAGAACAGCTTCAAGAACGTCGTGCTCGGCCTTTCCGGCGGCATCGATTCGGCGATCTGCGCCGCGCTTGCCGTCGATGCGCTGGGCGAGGAGCGGCTGCGTGCCGTGATGATGCCCTATCGCTATACCTCGAAGGATTCGCTTAAGGATGCCGAGGACTGCGCCCGCGCGCTCGGCTGCCGCTATGACATCGTGCCGATCTTCGAGCCGGTCGAAGGTTTTCTGCACGCGCTGACGCAGATGTTCGAAGGCACCAAGGAAGGCATCACAGAGGAGAACCTGCAGAGCCGCGCGCGCGGCACCATCCTGATGGCGATCTCCAACAAGTTCGGTTCGATGGTCGTCACCACCGGCAACAAGAGCGAGATGTCGGTCGGCTACGCCACGCTTTACGGCGACATGAATGGCGGGTTCAACCCGATCAAGGACCTCTACAAGATGCAGGTCTACGCCCTGTCGCGCTGGCGCAACAGCCATGTGCCGCCGGGCGCGCTCGGTCCTTCCGGCGAGGTGATCCCGAAGAACATCATCGACAAGGCGCCGTCGGCGGAACTGCGCGAGAACCAGACCGACCAGGACTCGCTGCCGCCCTATCCGGTGCTCGACGACATTCTGGAGTGCCTGGTCGAGAACGAGATGGGCGTCGACGACATCGTCGCGCGCGGCCATGACCGGGCGACGGTGGCGCGGGTCGAGCACCTGCTCTACATCGCCGAATACAAGCGCCGGCAGGCCGCGCCGGGCGTGAAGATCACCCGAAAGAATTTCGGCCGCGATCGCCGCTACCCGATCACCAACCGGTTCAGGGACGGGCGGTAAGCGCTTTTTTCCTGCCCAGCCTGAGCAGCCACGGTACAACCGGCCGTTGTTGCAAAATCGTCTCACTGCTTGAACCAGATGCGCATTCGCCCGCGGTCTGTCTTGGCGATGCGCAAGAGCGTCTCTATAAGAACGTCTCCGCGATTCTCCACCAGGAGGAACCGAATGCCACGATTTGAAATCGTTATGCGAGGCCGCGAAGCCTAGGTCCTGATCGGCGCCTCGCGAAGGCCTGCCTTCGCGACCAAGCTTCGATCGAGGACAGGCATTTGCCGCTGCCGGTCGCCGCCCGCATTGGGGCGAGCCGCCACTATGCTGAACCTCCGTATTCCGGGCGCCAGATTGGCGCCGACGCGGTTTTTCTCAATTCCATCTTACCGGGACCGGGCACATTTGCGCCCGGATGACATCATGGCTCGTTTTCGAATTGACCTGCGCGCCGACGCTTTCCGCAGCGTGCTCGGCTTCACGCTCGGCCATTGGCGGCGCCAGCCGTGGCGGCTTTCGCTAATCATGGGCGCCTTCCTGCTGTCGACGCTGGCCGACGTGCTGACGCCGCTCTATTCCGGCCGGCTGGTCGACGCCGTCGCCAATGGCAGTGCAGCCGATGCCGTCGCCTGGAACGCGGCGATTTCGGCTTTCTTGATGCTGGTTGCCCTGGCGCTGACCGGCGTCGTGCTGCGCAACGCCGCCTTCATGGCCATCGTCGAGCTGACGCTGAAGATGATGGCCGATATCGCGGCCGACGCCTTCCATCGCGTCCAGCGCTTTTCCACCGACTGGCATGCCAACAGCTTCGCCGGTTCGACCGTGCGCAAGATCACGCGCGGCATGTGGGCGCTCGACCTGCTCAACGACACAATCCTGATCGCGCTCTTGCCGTCGGTCGTCATGCTCGTCGGTTCGACGCTGCTGCTCGGCTGGTTCTGGCCGCTTATGGGCGCGGTGGTCGCCGCGGGCTCGGTGCTGTTCATCACGGCGACGGCGACGCTGTCGCTTGGCTATGTCGCGCCGGCCGCCCGGCTCGCCAACACCTGGGACACGCGGCTTGGCGGGTCGCTGGCCGATGCGGTGAGCTGCAATGCCGTGGTCAAGGGCTTCGGCGCCGAGACGCGCGAGGAGGCGCGGCTTGCAAGGGTCGTCGCCAAATGGCGCGCCCGCACGGGCCGCACCTGGGTGCGCGGCACCGTCAACGGCACCACGCAGGGCACGATGCTTCTGCTGCTGAGGACCGCCGTCATCGGTCTGGCGCTGATGCTGTGGGCCTGGGGGCAGGCCAGCGCCGGCGACGTTGCCTTCGTCCTGACTTCGTTCTTCGTGCTGCAAGGCTATCTGCGCGATATCGGCACGCATATCCGCAATCTGCAGCGCTCGATCAACGACATGGAGGAACTGGTCGACTTCCAGGCCGAACCGCTCGGCATCGAGGACCGGCCGGCGGCCGGGCCGATCCGCATCAACGATGGGCGCATCAGGTTCGACAGGGTCACCTTCCACTATGGTAACCACCGGCTGCCGCTCTATCGCGATTTCTCGGTCGAGATCGCCTCCGGCGAGCGCGTCGGACTGGTCGGCCATTCCGGTTCGGGCAAGACGACCTTCGTCAAGCTGATCCAGCGCCTCTACGACGTGAACGCCGGCAGGATCCTGATCGACGGCCAGGATATTTCCGAGGTGGCGCAGGCATCGCTGCGCGCGCAGATCGCCATCGTCCAGCAAGAGCCGATCCTGTTCCATCGGTCGCTTGCCGAGAACATCGCCTATGCCCGGCCCAGCGCCACGCAGGCCGAGATCGAGCATGCGGCGCGGCTGGCGAGCGCGCATGACTTCATCTGCGACCTGCCGAAAGGCTATGGCACGCTGGTGGGCGAGCGTGGCGTGAAGCTGTCGGGCGGCGAGCGGCAGCGGGTGGCGATAGCGCGCGCCTTCCTCGCCGATGCACGCATCCTGATCCTCGACGAGGCGACGTCCAGCCTCGATTCGGAATCGGAAGTGCTGATCCAGCAGGCGATGGAGCGGCTGATGGTCGGCCGCACGACGCTGGTCATCGCGCACCGGCTGTCGACGGTCAGGGCGCTCGACCGGCTGCTGGTGTTCGATCGCGGCCGCATCATCGAGGAGGGCTCGCACGACCAGCTGATCCGGTTGAACGGCGGCATCTACCGCCGCCTGTTCGAGCGCCAGGCGCTCGAACTGACCAAGGGCCTGGTGATCTGAGGCGAAGGGCATTCCGTGCCGTCCCGGTCCGGGGTGCCCTTTATTTCGATACGGAGAGGAACGACCCGGTCCGGCGAGACCTGGCCTGGGCGACGGCGATCAGCCGTAGTGCAGCTTCGGCTTCGGCTCGGTGCCGCTGAATTGGACGCCGACGCGGTCGTTGCGGCGCCAGCGGACCTCAGACCGATAGGCGACGCCGTCGACCGGCACGTAGAGCAGGAAGCGATCGGGAACGTGGGCGTCCGGCGCGACCTTCAGCTCGGCGCCGCCGTCATTCTGGTTGCGCAAGGTGCAGCTGATCTCGGAATTCTGGATGCCGGTGATGATCGAGCCGCCCTTGAGCACACGCTGTCGGTGCTTACGCCGAAGATCGTCGGAATTGTCCTCGAGGGGTCGTGCGGTATTCGTCATCACCAAAACGCCAAGGCAGCCGAATCGAATCTAGGGGCCATCCTTGCGTACGGCAATGCCCACGCCAAAGCCTTGCCCGCCGGCAATGGCGTTTGGTGGCCAACTCACGCGAATTTGTGCGGGTCGGCGCAGAAATAGGCGATGATCTGGCAGAGGTCCGGCTCGTTGACCATGCGCACAGCTTCGGCGGAGCTCACCCATTTGCGGGTGCGCGCGCGCTTTTCTTTCCAGCGGTCGGCGATGCGGTCGACCCGCAACGGGTAGACCAGCACCTCGCAAGGCACTTCCTCACCGGAAGCCAGCACCTTGGCGTAGAAATACCGGCCGGCTTCAAGATGGGAGACGGTGCCGCGCAATCCGGCTTCCTCGCCGGCCTCGCGCGCGGCCGCCTCGCTAAGCGGCTCCTTGGCCTCCGGCCAGCCCTTGGGCAGCACCCAGCGGCCGGTGTCGCGGCTGGTGATCAGCATGATCTCGACACCATTTTCGGCCTCGCGCCAGGGCAGGGCGGCAACCTGCAGGCGGCAAGGCGCGCTGCCGAAGAGTCGCCTGACTCTTTCGGCCAAATGGTTATGCGTCGTTGGCCTTGTCAGCATCGGAGAAGCTAGCCCCAGCCCTCGAACTCGTTCGTTGCCTCACGAATCTTACCTCCGATCATACGCGACAAAAGTAAAAAACTTCACAGGAACTTGTTGAATTCCACCAAGAAAAGTCGATTGCGTGAAATAGCCTTGCGGCGCGCATTTCATGCGCAGCAAAAAAATGCGTCGTGAACCGTTTCAGTGGAAAAAATGACCGATCAACCGGCGTGATCGTCAGCGATCGGCTTCTGGTAGGTGAAGCCCATATCCCAGGGGAAATAGATCCAGGTGTCCTGGCTGACCTCGGTGACGAAGGTGTCGACCAGCGGCCGCCCCTTCGGCTTGGCGTAGACGGTGGCGAAATGCGCCTTGGGCATCATGGCGCGCACGATGCCCGCGGTCTTGCCGGTGTCGGTCAGGTCGTCGATGATCAGCACGCCGGCGCCATCATCGGCGAGCAGCGCCGGCGTGATCTCCTTCAGCACCTGCAACTGCCCCTGGCTGGTGTAGTCGTGATAGGAGGCGACGCAGACCGTCTCGATCACCCGGATGCCGAGCTCGCGCGAGATGATGGCGGCGGGCACAAGGCCGCCGCGGGTGATGCAGACAATCGCCTTCCACTGCCCCTTGCTGGCGCCGGCAAGCCGCCAGGCAAGCGCGCGGGCATCGCGGTGGAACTGGTCCCAGGAGACCGGGAAAGCTTTTTCGGGAAGGGACATTTTTCACGCACTCCGCAGCACGCGACCAGGCGCGTGACGATATCCAAGGGAATGCAGGCGGAATTAGCGGGAAAATGCCGGCTTTGGCAAGCTCGCAACAAGCCATGCCTGTGGACTTAAGCCCGCGCGCTTTGCTTGTCGGGATTATCGCGACAGGAAAGCTGCCACCGGCGCGGTGCGCAGCACCGTGCGCGTCACGCCGCCGAACAAGAGCTGGCGCAGCCAGGAATGGCTGTAGGCGCCGAGCACGAGCAGATCGGCGCCGGTCTCGGCGATGCGGGTCTGGATGAGGTCGTCGACGGAAGCGCCGTTCGACTTCTGCACCGACACGCTGACGGTGGCACCGTGCCTGGAAAGCGCCGCGGCGATTTCGGCGCCGGCGGCTTCCGGGGTCTCGTCCAGCGACTCAGGCGGATCGATGATCAATATGTCCGTCTTCTCGGCCTCGCTGATGAAGGGCAGGGCGTCGAAGGCGGCGCGTGCGGCTTCCTTGCTGCCGTTCCAGGCCAGGAGCACGCGCTTGAAAGTTGTAAGGAGTGGCCCTTCATGCGGCACCACGAGCACCGGCCGGCCGGCATCATAGACGAGCGTGTCGACGTCGGCGCCCGGGTCGCCGCCGGTGTCGCGCTGCGCGGCGATGATCAGGTCGGCGGCGCGGACGGTCGAAATGCCGGTCAGCGCGCTGTCGCCGGAAAAGCTCTCGAGGCTCCGCCACTCGAAGGACAGGCCGGACTCCTCGATTCGCCTCAGGAACAGGGCCTCCAGCTTGTCGGCGCGCTCGCGGTTCATCTCGGCCGACACCTGCAGGAATTCGGTGTCCGGAAAGCCGGTGGCCGAGGTGTAGGGAACGGGCAGCGCTTCGGCATGGATGCCGACGAGATGGCTCTGGAAGCGGTCGGCAAGCGGGATGGCGCAAGCGAGCACGCGCTCGGCGTCCTGCTCGTTCTGCAAAATGGCGACGATGGTCTTGAAGCGCATGCTGGGTCCCTCAACGTGTCGGCGCAATGCGGCGCGCGCCCAAGGAAACGTCACAGTGCCGTGCTTGGTTCCGGGCCGACCGGGAGCCGCAATCGCCAGATCAGCCGGCAGCAGCGGCGAAGCCGGCAACCATGGCTTCGACATCCTTGCGCGCGGCCTCCAGCGCCTCCTCGTCGCGGGCGCGCACGACGAGCTCGGTCCAGAACTTGCCGTCGCCATATTTCGGATAGGAGCCGATGATGGTGTCGGGATGCGCCTTCTGGATGTCGGCCAGCGGGCCGCCGATGAGGCCTTCGCCGAACGGGCAATGGACGGTCGCCGACAGCATTTTGGTGCCCGCCTTCAGCGTCGGCACGACATTGTCGAGCATAGCCTGGAAGATCGCCGGCACGCCGGCCATGACATGGACGTTGCCGATGCGAAAGCCTGGCGCGATCGACACCGGATTGTCGATGTGGTCGGCGCCGCGCGGCATGCGCGCCATGCGCTTCCTCGCCTCGGTGTATTCGATGCCGCGCGCGGCGTAGCTCGCCTCCAGCATCGCATAGGCCTTGGTGTCATATTCGCACGGCACGCCGAATGCCTTGGCGATCGAATCCGCGGTGATGTCGTCGTGCGTCGGGCCGATGCCGCCGGTGGTGAAGACATAGGTGTAGCGGGCGCGCACGGCATTGACCGCGGCGACGATCTCGTCCTCCTCGTCGGGAACGACGCGGACTTCCTTGAGGTCGATGCCGATGGCCGTCATGATGTCGGCGAGGTGGCCGATGTTCCTGTCCTTGGTCCGACCCGACAGGATCTCGTCGCCGATGACGAGCATGGCGGCGGTGACGATTTCAGGCATGACAGGCTCCGGCAAACAGGGTCGCCTGAGATAGCGCGGCGACGGAGCGCCGGCAATGCGCCAGCACTATGCCACGGCGCCTTGCGGCGACATCTGCGGCAGGTAAGCTGCCTGCGTTGCCAGTGAGAGGAAAAATGCTGCTGTCGATCTTGTCCTGGCTGCTCGGTGGCCTGCTCCTGCTCGCTGTTGCCGTAGTTGTCGGCCTTGTGCTGGCGACATGGTGGATCAGCGCCAAGGCCGAGAGGCTGGTACCGGCGCGCGGTAAATTCGTCGAGATCGACGGCAACCGCATCCATTATGTCGAGGAAGGCGAGGGCAGGCCGATCGTCTTCCTGCACGGGCTCGGCGCGCAACTCCATCATTTCCGCCACACGCTATTCGGCCGCTTCGGCCCGGGCTATCGCCTGATCGCGCTCGACCGTCCGGGCTCCGGCCATTCGGTGCGGGCTGGCGACGCCACGGGGCGACTGCCCGAGCAGGCCGAAATCGTGCGGCGCTTCATCGACAGGCTCGGGCTGGAAAAGCCGCTGGTCGTTGGTCATTCGCTGGGCGGCGCGATCGCGCTGACGCTGGCGGTGGAGCACCCCGGGACGATTTCTGGCATCGCCTTGCTGGCACCCCTGACGCATCTGGAAACCAGGGCGCGCCAGAAATTCGACTTGCTTTACGTTCCTTCGCGACTGCTGCGCCGGATCATGGCGTATACGGTGGCGATACCGTTGAGTTTGAAATACGCGGAGCCGACAATGAGGTTCATCTTCGCGCCGCAGGCCGTTCCCGGTGACTATATGACCGCAGGAGGCGGCTGGCTTGGGCTGCGGCCCGCCCATTTCCATGCGACCTCGACCGACGTCGTTGCGGTGGAACAGGATCTCGGCCGCATCGAGCAGCGCTATGGCGAGATCGCCATGCCTGCCGGCATTCTGTTCGGCACCGCCGACCGCGTCATTGGCATGGCTATACATGGCGAACCGATGCGGGACAGGCTCAAAGGGCTCGATTTCGAGGCCGTCGACGGTTTGGGCCACATGCCGCAATTCATCGATCCGGAGCGCGTCACCGCCTTCATCAAGCGCATTGCCGCGCGCGCCTTTGCCACCAAGAGCCTCTCAGCCATCGACTGAACGCCGAAGCGGGCTAGCCGGGACCCGATGCCAATGCCGGGCAGAATGTCAACGATCAGTATTGCGGCAAGTAGCAGACCGCGCGCTTTCCAAGTGGCTGGCTAGGATGCCCTCGCGGGCATCCGCGGCCGCTGCGGCAAGAGCCGCCCAGGAATAGATGCTAATCGGAAACTTCGGTTTGTGGCCGGTCCCTGCCATCGGCCAGTTCATCGTGCCACTTGCCTTCGGCGTCCTCGTACTGGATGCCGTCCGTGGTGCCGGCGATCTGCTGCTCGGCCGAAGCGATCTCGGCGGCGCGCAGCGCGTCCTGGTGGGTGGGGAACGTCTCCGAGAAGGTCGAGCCGACCTTGTAGGCCCAGCCGCCATCGTGCTCGACGATCTTGTAAGTCAGCTTCGCCATGAAGTCCTCCGGTTGAAAAGGCCCCTTTTTGCTCAATGCAGCCGATCGTCGGGCAAGCGGTCGTCGGGCACCAGCACTTCCGATTCCTTGGCCGCTTCGATCAAGGCCCGGCGCGCATCCGCGGTTGAACGATATCCTTCCAGCACTTTCAGGCAAGTGTCGACTGCATCACGATGGCGGGGGCCGCGCTTGAGCGGCCAAACCGTCATCAGGCACTCCGCTGCTTCCCTGGTGCTGCGGATCTGGCGATATTTGCCGACATGGCCGAGTTCGACCACCACCGGCTTTTCAAAGGGTTTGCTGTCCATCATGGCCGCAAACGCAAAGCAGCCAAATTGGTTGCAATCGTGTCTTCCGGGCTGCGCCCAAACGTCTCAGCGAGGTGGTCAGCTCGCCGCCTTCATCCAGTGCCGCATCGTCGTCACCGAGCGGGCAAGCTGCGGCGCGGGATGGATCTCCTGGCCGAAGGTCGCCGCGGCGCGCCATCCCCAGCGCGGATCGGCGAGGAAGGCGCGCGCCAGCGCCACCATATCGGCCTGGCCGTCAGCAACGATCGCCTCGGCCTGCTTCGGGTCGTCGATCAGCCCAACGGCTCGCGTCGGGATGCCGGCGCCCTTTCGCACCGCTTCCGCCAGATGTACCTGGTAGCCAGGCCCAGACGGCAGCTGCTGCAGGGGGGAATTGCCGCCGCTCGAGCAGCAGAGATAGGCGATGCCCTCGGCCTTCAGCGCCTTGGTCACCTCGATGGCGTCCTCGACATCGAAGCCGCCATCGACCCATTCCTTGACCGACAGGCGCGCGCCGAGCATCAGCTTTGGCACGGCTTTCCGCACCGCCCTGGCGATCTCTATGACGAAGCGCATGCGGTTCTCAAGCGAACCGCCCCAGCGATCGGTGCGCCGGTTGGATAGCGGCGACAGGAACTGGAAGATCAGGTAGCCGTGCGCCGCGTGCAGTTCGATGAAGTCGAAACCGGCGCGTTCGGCGCGCCTCGCCGCATCGGCGAAACGCTCGATGATGCGCAGGATCTCGTCTTCCTCCAGGGCGTGCGGCACCTGCCAGCCTGTGTCGTAGGCGATGGCCGAGGCTGACACGATCGGCCAGGGATCCTGGTCGGGCTTGAGCGGCCCGCCGCCCTCCCACGGCCGCTGGCACGAAGCCTTGCGGCCGGCATGGGCAAGCTGGGTGCCGAATTTCGTGCCGGGCGCGGCGACGCGCCTTGCCGCGTCCAGCGTGCGCCGGGCAGCGGCCTCGTTGTCGTCGGAATAGAGGCCGAGGCAGCCATGCGAGATGCGTCCGCGCCGCTCGACGTCGGTCATCTCGACGGTGACCATGCCGGCGCCCGACATGGCAAGGTTCATCCAATGATAGAGATGCCAGTCGCTGGCGGATCCGTCTTCAGCCGAATACTGGCACATCGGCGCCACGGCGATGCGGTTGGGCAAGGTGAGGCCGCCAAGCGTGATCGGCTGGAAAAGCGATGAGGTCATGAAAAGAACTCCGGCAGGGGATGCTTATTTAGGCGAGGGCACCGGCACGCACCAGACACGAGGCGGTGAAACCTTGGTCTGGCCCAATCGCCGCCCGGATTGCATGAACGCCGGTTCGCGGCTACGCCATGGCGCCGGCACAAGGAGTTCATCATGGAAGATCGCATTCGCATCCGCTCGGAAGAGGTGCTTTCCGACGATTGGGCGGTCCTGAAGAAGACGGTCTTCGACTATCGCCGCCGCGACGGGCAGTGGGAGACGCAGATCCGCCAGACCTACGATCGCGGCGACGGCGCGGTGATCCTGCCTTTCGATCCATCGCGCTCGACCGTGCTGCTCGTGCGGCAGTTCCGCTATCCGGCCTATGCCACCGGCCACCATGAGCCGCTGATCGAGGCCTGCGCCGGCCTGCTCGACGAGAACGACCCGGAAACCTGCATCCGCAAGGAGGCGGAGGAAGAACTCGGCTACCGGCTGAAGGACGTCCAGAGGCTGTTCGCGCCCTACATGAGCCCAGGCAGCGTGACCGAGCGGCTCTGGTTCTTCGTCGCGCGCTACTCGCCGGCCGACCGTATCTCGGCCGGCGGCGGCGCGCCGGAAGAGGGCGAGGACATCGAGGTCCTGGAGATGACGCTCGACGAGGCGCTCGCCGGCATCGCCGACGGTAGCATCGTCGATGCCAAGACGATCATCCTGATCCAGCACCTGAAACTATATCCGATACCGGCCTGAGGCGCCTGCCAGCCCCAAGTTCCGGCGTCTGCACCCTTCGCCTCGGCACGAGGGCGGTTAACTAAGGAAAGCGTACTTCAGAAGAGCGCCATGGAAAAAGCCCGGCCAACATGGCCGGCGCTCTGTGAATTTTGTCACAGACGCATTCACGCATTGGCCTAGCTTGCACGGCGTAGTTTTTCTGCAGCGGTGAAGGGAGCACTCCGATGCTTGTCAACCTTCCTATGCTTGTAACCCTTCCTCTTGTCGTAGTTGGTCCCCTTGTCGATTGGCTCGGTCGCCGAGCCGATCAGAAGGCGCAGTTGAAGGCAACGGACGAACTGAGCGAGTCCCCGGACGACATTCTCAGCGACATCGGGATTTCCCGTGACGACATCGAGACCATGCGCTGGCAGTCCAGCCATTAGGGTGGGGTTACACCCATGCTTCCGCCTTAATCGCGGGTGGCCTCGACGTTGTTGCAACTAGCCGCCGGCCAGAGCATGCATCACCCGTGGTCACGCTTTCGGTCTACGCCACCTCTTCAAGAAGCCGGACGAAGGCGCGGCAGCGGCGATCGAAGCTGCGATGAGAGCGGGCGCGGAACGGCAAGAGGGATATTTGGTGCCAAACGGTGCCAAATCCACCCACTAACCCACTGTTTCTTCTCGGTGTTTCGTATGCATAGACGCAATCATCGCACACGCGCGACCTTTGCAGCGCGCAACGGATAATGTGGGAATTTCTGTGGGACAAATGATGCTGCCACGGAACTAGTGGTGAAAAAATCTGACGATTGGTACCGGAGCCGAAATGCTGGTTCCAACCCATTGCAGGGTCTCACATTGCCTCGCTATGCTTGCAGCATGACGCGACAAGAACCCAATCAACACGTCGATTTCGATAACCCAGATTACAGCCGCTACGGGTGGTATTTGGATTGCTTCGATAAGATGACAGCGGCGGTGGTTTGGACACGTCGGCTACCGATAACGACCGACGACGCAAGACGTGTGCTAAAGCGGGGACAGGGCCGTTCCATTGTCGGCGGGTTCCCGCTCACCAAGGCTGCCGCAGATCGCTTAAACGATACTTTGGACGAGAAGATAGCATTTGACCTTATTAATCTCGACTATGTCATCGAGCTTTGTGACACTCAAAGCGGCGCCACGACAGGGTGACGTTCGCGCGGTGGCGGTTTCCGTTAGGATGAGGTAATCACGCTTTCTCACTTCAAGATTGCGTGGGAAATCACGTGGGAAAAGCGTGAAAAATCCCACATGCCTCGGAAGCGGGCGTGGCGAAACTGGTAACCGCACAAGACTTAAAATCTTGCGTCCTCAGTGACTTACGGGTTCGACCCCCGTCGCCCGCACCAGGCAGAATGTGGGAGAAAATGGACTTAAAATCCCTCGATCTCTGATCGTACGGGTTCGATTCCGTCGTCCGCACCAGCGCACTGGTGCGATCACGGAATTACGCTCTGCGCTCATGTCGCTAAGTTCATCTGGCGGCGGATTTGATCCGCCCAGGCCGGCGTCTTACCCCAAAGCCCCCCGCCCAACAGGCGCCGGCCTCTTTTTATCCGAGATGACCTTGGAACTGAGCAATTCCGGACGGGAGACCTCCAGGCACTTTTTGGGATTGCTCTAACGCCTCTCGAAAATCAGCTTCCGGTTGCGAGCCCTCTCTCGTCACTCGCGAAAGTCCCGGTTCCGTCCGTTAGAAGTCGCTTAAGTAACCTTGTCGCGATTAAGCATTCGCACTAAACTCTGCCCTTCTCAAAGCGTGCCCAGTCCTCCGGTTTGTCACAAGGGGGTAGCGAATGCGCCACGTTTTGCTTTTGCTTCCATTGGTGCTTTTGCACATACCGATTGTAACGCATGCCGCCGCTATCCACGACGCCGCCACGAAGGGCGACGTGGCGGGGATCACGGCGGCGCTCGACGCAGGTGCCGGCGTCGATGAGAGTGATGGGAAGGCGACACCACTCTATCTCGCGGTCAAGGGTGGGCATTTCGCGGCGGCCAAACTGCTCCTGGATCGCGGTGCCGACGTCAACGCCGCCCCGACACCGCTTTTGGGTCCTGCCCTGATGCCGGCTTTGGCTAAACGCAGGATCGACTTGATCAAACTGTTGCTGGACGGAGGCGCAAATCCAAATTCGAAGCGCAGCCGCGAAAGCGCGATCCACATCGCGGTCAATCTCGGTTGCCTCGATTGCGTGAAGGCACTGGTCGAGGCCGGCGCGGACGTGAATGCGAAGACAAAGGACGGCAAGACACCCATCCATCTGGCAAGATTCAAGGGGCTGCGCGAAATCGCTGACTATCTCATGGCGCACGGCGTCGTCTTGCCAACGCCATCCCCGATCTCGATGAAGTTGGCCACTGCCGATATTGAGAAAGGCCGAACCTCCTTCACCCACCTATGTGCCGGTTGCCACAATGTCGAGCCACAGGGAGGGACCAAGACGGGGCCGAACCTGTGGAGCGTCGTCGGCCGCGACAAGGCCTCCATGACGAAAATGCGTTATTCCGACACTTTGCTGGCCTGGGAAGGCGTGTGGACGTACGAGGACCTGAACAAATATCTGCTTGAGCCCATGGTCACTACCCCAGGCGTTTACATGGAGATGCCTGGTGTTCCGGACGAGACTGAACGGGTCAACCTGATCGCCTACTTGCGCACACTCAGTGACAAGCCAACCCCGCTACCCTGAGCCCGTCGTGCCTCCAGCACGATCCCGGCCCGGCCTCTCGGTCAGTTCGGGATCGAAAAAGGCGCTCCGGATTGCCCTGGTG